>VGZN01000015.1 GCA_016872635.1 Planctomycetota bacterium
TGTTCGATCCGTACTCCAAAAAACCGCCCCTGCGTTCGATTTCATAGCGGCGCAGCACTTTGCCGCATCGTCCACATGCCAGTGTTGCGGGAGTTGAGTTTACGGAACCTAAGTTGACCCAGGCAACCCGCGGTTCCGCCCACCGTTTCAGTCCGCCGTTTCAGCCCACCGTTATAACTCGGACTCCACTGGTCGACAGAGGCTACGGCGCCGGATCGGCGATCACGACATTGGTCGAGAAGTATGCTGGCATATCCCCCAATTCAAAGACCCATTCGCCGAAGGCGGCGACATACTCGTCCGAATCGAGGTTCACCGAATAGCGGTGATTCAAAGCGTCGATGCTTTCCGCTGAAACACTCGACCAGCTCGCCTCTCGGAAATCCTTCGTCCGAGACTTGGCAATCCAAATCGAGGCTTCCTGAGGCTCGCTATCGCACTTCATCCGGAACGCGATTTTTCCATCCGCTGTTCCACTCTCCCACTCCAGCTTGGGCAACGTAAACTCTCCGCAGCGACTGCGATGAAGCGCATGGATCGAGCCGGCCACGCGTGCGATATCGCGGATGGAGTGCCCTTGATTCGGGGTATAGAGCAAGTACTTATCGCCACGTAGCTCATGCCAATACTTGTTGCATGCATCGAGGGGCCAATAACGATCATTGGTACCAAAGATCAAAAGCTTAGGTTGCTCGATACGATCGCGATAGCGATAAGGATCAACCACTCGCAGCAACGAGTCCCCTTGTTTGGTTTGTAGAAACTTTTGAAGGCTCAGGGACGTGTAGTCACCGATTTGCTCCGAGTAGTCGCCCCATGTCTCCATTTGATGCTTCATCTGGACAGGCATGTTGAGCATATCGATCACCATCGGTGCGAGTGCATCGATACGCGGGTCTACTGCCGAGGTAAGCCATGTCGTCCAACCTCGCTTGCTCGCTCCTGTAATCGTGAACTTTTCGATCGATATCTTAAACTCAGACTTAGCATAGGATTGCGCAGTATCCATGGCTCGCACCGCCGATCGCACCATCGGCATGAGGAGCGGCCAGTCGTCTCCTTCTCCTTGAATGTAACGCTTGAACGTCTCGGCGATGAGCGCGTCCTCGGTGAGGTCTCCAAACATCGGTTGGAAGGGAACTTGGCTAACCACCACCGCAGGTGAACCTGAAGCTTCCGAGATCGCCTTGATCACTTGAAACTCAGCCTTGGGCTGAATCTTGGTCGGCGCGTTTTCGCCCCATTCCTTTTTCCAAGCACCACCGTCGACCAGCAGCAACGCCGATTGGCTCGATTTCGCCTCCGGGTTTTCGATCGCTTTATTCGGGATCACCACATAGACGACGTGCTTCCAATTCACGTCCTTCCACTTCTGCGACACCATATGCAATCGAGCAAATCTGCTCGATCCAACTTGTCCTTGCTCAACCACTTCGAATCGATACTCCGGATCGACACCGGTTATAAACTCTTTAAGTGCGCCCGTTGCAGGAGCAGGTCCCTCGCCCCTCGCGACCGAAGGGATCGAGCTTAA
Source organism: Planctomycetota bacterium (assembly GCA_016872635.1). Taxonomy (GTDB): domain Bacteria; phylum Planctomycetota; class Planctomycetia; order Pirellulales; family Pirellulaceae; genus JBKCUI01. The sequence goes on from VGZN01000015.1 coordinate 1,535, forward strand.
CCCGCATGTTGAACCGACTATAAAAAGGGAGTAACAAGCGATCCGGATCACGCTATGCATATCAAACCCCAGTAGTGACAAAGTTGAAGAGTCCGACAAAAGTCTAATGGCAGGGAGTCAGGAAAGGGCCAAGGTGCTCGCTCTCCAGCAACCAATGTGATGCTTATGGTAACCCATTCCCCACCCGGTTGTGGACTGTTCATCGCCAGAAAAACGGGAACTTCGTTTCCCTTCGACCTGGAAAATCCCCACCGAAAAGGGACGCCATCAAGACCGATCCACTCCCCCGGATTCCGCCGTGGGTTTATAGTTGCAATTCGTTCAGCGATTTGGAAGCAATATCGATTCCCCGTTTGACCTCATCCGTGGACCAAAGCCGCGCTAGGACCCAAGTCCCACACCACCCAACCTTTAGGTTAAACCCATGGATCCATTGGATTTCGAATCGATCCTCGGTCCGGGTGGTCGCATCGCCAAACGGATCCCCAACTACGAACATCGCCGCGAGCAAATGGAGATGGCATCCGCGGTGACTTCTGCCCTCGGCCAACGCAAGCATTTAATCGTCGAGGCCGGCACAGGTGTTGGAAAGAGCTTTGGTTACTTGGTCCCAGCGATCCTGTTCGCGACCGAAGCCGAATCGAATCTTGTCTCGCCCCAAGACCGATCTGAGGATGACGAGCGGAGTGATCATGAAGAAGGCCCACGCACTCGCCGTATCGTAATCAGCACCCACACGATCAGCTTGCAGGAGCAACTGATCCACAAGGACTTACCGCTTCTCAACGCAGTGATCCCGCGTGAGTTTACCTCGGTATTGGTCAAAGGACGCGGCAACTATCTCTCCAAACGGCGTTTGGATGTTGCCAAGTCTCGGATGACTAGCTTGCTTTCCAATGAGACCGATTATGAACAACTGGAAAAAATCGTGCGATGGTCGGAAGAGAGCCCCGATGGTTCTTTGAGCAGTCTCGCCTTCCGACCTTCGAACCAAGTCTGGGACGAAGTATCGAGCGACTCTGGAAATTGCATGGGAAGGAAGTGCTCCCACTTTGACTCCTGCTTTTACTATTCCGCGAGACGCCGCGTTCAGAACTCCCAAATCCTCGTCGTCAACCACGCTCTCTTCTTCAGCGATCTCGCTATCCGAGCCTTGGGTGGCGGTATCTTGCCCAACTACGACGCTGTGGTCCTCGATGAATGCCACACGATGGAAAATGTCGCTGGGGAGCACCTCGGGTTGTCGATCTCCAATTCGCAAATCGATTACACGCTTCGTAAACTCTTCAACCCCAGAACCGACAAAGGCATCCTGGTAGCTCTGGGACTGCGGCAATTGGCCAAAGACTCGTATGCCTGCATGGAGTCGTTAGATGACTTCGTGGTAGCAGTCCTCGAGTGGCTCGAAGGGAGTGCTCCTGCAAACGGTCGCGTACGAACACCCCTGCCGATCACCACGCGATTGGGCGAAAAACTACATCAACTATCCGAGCAACTGGAACGCTATGGCAAAGATCTCAAGGACGCGAACTCGCGTCTGGACATGATCTCCGCGAGCAATCGGCTGATGGCACTGGCCAACGGCCTAGACCAATGGTTGCTCCAAAAACAGGACGACTCGGTTTACTGGCTCGAGAAACGGGAAACCCGCGGTGCGATGCGATCGTCCACCCGGTTAACACTACGCAGCAGCCCCCTCGATGTCGGCAACCATCTTCGTGAACACCTGTTTCAAAAAATTCCCAGCGTCATCATGACCAGCGCGACCTTGTCCACAGGCGTCGCTCATCCGCCCTCTCAAAACTCGCCGCTCGTTCTCTCCGGAGTTTCGGTATCCGAGACGTTGAAGTCCCCTACAAAAAAGAACGATGGCGGCTTCGGCTTTTTCCAGCGCAGGATCGGCGCCGTAGGCGCACCAACGTTGCAGGTCGGTAGCCCATTCGACTACAAGCGATTGGCCGAATTGCATTTGCTCACCGATGTTCCCGATCCCTCTTCCGGACGAGGTGAGTACGAATCGGCGATCGTGCCAATACTCAAGCATTATCTTTCCATGAGCGATGGACATGCATTCTTGCTCTTCACCTCGTACGACTCCCTTCGCAAATGCGCGGCGGCCCTCAAGCCATGGATGGACCAGCATGGGTTGGCAACGTACTCTCAAGCCGATGGTATGCCTCGCAGTGAATTGCTCCGCGCATTCCAACAGCAACCCCGCGGTGTCCTCTTTGGTGCCGAGAGTTTTTGGCAAGGTGTCGATGTGCCGGGTGATGCACTTCGTCTCGTGGTCATCACAAAACTACCCTTTAGTGTCCCCGACCACCCGCTCCTCGAAGCCCGACTGGAAGCGATCCGCAACGCCGGTGGCAATCCGTTTCGAGATTTCCAACTTCCCGAAGCAGTGATCAAGTTCCGTCAAGGATTTGGTAGATTGATACGTACCGCAACCGATTCGGGCATCGTGCTGGTAACCGATCCGCGAGCCACCAGCAAACCCTACGGAAAAACATTCCTCGAGTCGGTTCCCGCATGCCCCCAACTCCAGGTATCGGCAAAGCGATTCGTGGCATCATCATGAAGTACTTGTTTGAAACGACCGCAACACCGACGATCAAGGACCGGGAACGATACTCGAACGAGGCCCCACGTGATTAGGTTCGGTGCGCGACGCACGCCCGTCGCATTGCTCAATCTTCTTTCCCAGCCCGCGCGTACGACGGCATGTGTCCTCGGGGTTGCGTTCGCCTTGCTCCTCATCTTCATGCAACTCGGATTTCGCGGGGCTGTCGGTAACACTGCCAATATCGTTTATGGCAAACTCGATGCGGACCTGTTCGTTCGTTCACCCGACTATGTTCATCTCTACGAACCTCGTATGTTCGAACGGAGCTGGCTGAGATTGATCGAGGGGCATCCGGCGGTCGATCGTATCGATCCGTTCTTCATCATGCTGCAGCGTTGGCAAAACCCACCCCGAAACTCCGAGTGCACGCGAGCGCCCCCCGATGGATCGTTTCGAACGGTCGGCATGATGGCGGTGCAGATCGATCGGCCGGTTCTCGATGTTCCTGAAATCATCTCGCAGCTCGATAAACTCAAAGATCCGAATGCCGTGTTAGTCGATCGGGCGACTCGTGCCGAATATGGCCCGAAGAACTGCCGTATTTTTTCCGAAGAGGATATCGGAGCACCCTTTGAACTGGGTGGCCGAGCCACTCGAATCGCGGGACACTTCAATCTCGGAACAGGCCTCGCCACCAATGGAGCCGTACTCCTGAGCGATGTGGGATATTCCATGCGCACCGGGATCGACACACGCCAACGCGCTTCGCTAGGACTAGTCCATCTCAAACCGGGAACATCACCCGTCGCATTCAAGCACGATTTATTGCGCTGGCTCAACGAACGGGATCCCCATGCACTCCTCGCGGTGCAGATCTACACCAAGGACGAACAACTCCAGTGGGAACGGAATCGTTGGCTGACCGAAACTCCCATCGGTATGATTTTTACAATGGGTGTGATCCTTTCCTTCATCATCGGTGCCGCGATCGTCTACATGATTTTGGCCAACGATGTCACTGCGAGATTACCGGAATATGCAACCTTGAAAGCCATGGGATACTCCCCTGGATTCCTTGCCCGGATCGTGATCATGCAAGCTTGGTTGTTGGCGGCTTTTAGTTACATACCCGCGGTTTTGGTCAGCCTGGTGCTGTACGAATTGACAGCGGATCTATCCAACATCCCAACCGCGATGACGTGGGGCCGGGTCTTTGGCGTTGCAGGTCTCGCGATCGCGATGTGTTCTGTTTCCGGCGTTTTGGCCGTGCTAAAACTTTGGAAAGCGGAGCCGGCAAGCTTGTTTTAATCGTATTACTGAATCGATCCCAAACCCAATCCACCCGATGCGCACTCCTCTGGCTTGGCTCAATGTTACCTCCAACCTGCCTCGATTGCTATTGAGCGCTTCGGGAATCGGGTTCGCGGTCGTGTTGATGTTCACACAGATCGGTTTCCTCAATGGCCTCTTCGATAGCGCTGTTGAAATCCTTCGCCTGCTCGATGCCGACCTCGTGATCTTGAGCCCCGCTCGATACACCGTACCCAGCGAACAACGATTCGACTATGGGCTGATCGAACGGGCCAAATCGCTTGAAGGTGTCGCATCGGCTACGCCGCTCTACATCGATCGGGCCTTGGCCGAGGTCCGAGTCATCGGCCATGTCTCTCGCTCCATCCGCGTGATCGGTGCACCTCGAGGAGAACCGATCTTCAAAGATCCGGAAATGAATCGGCGATGCCAATCGCTCACCGATCGCGCGATGGGTCTACTCGATCGCCGCAGCAAAGAAAAATATGGCTTTGAAAAAAAGGATGTAGCGAAACTCAATCACCAAGAGATCGAACTCTCAGGCAAACGGATCCAGCTCATCGATTGGCTCACCATCGGTACCGATTTTGTCTACGACGGGACGCTCGTGATCAACAAAGAAGGAGTCGAGTACTTTTTCCCAATGCGCAATGGAGGCCGACCGCCACTCGCTGCCGTGGACTTGGGTTTGGTCCGTGTCTCTGATCGCAAGCAATCGGAAAAGGTTCGCACCGAACTGGCCGATCGACTGGGTAGTAGCGTTCAAGTCCTTTCGCATCAATCGCTGATCTATCGCGAAATCGGATTCTGGGCAACCAACACCCCAATCGGCGTGATCTTTACCATCGGTACCGTCATGGGACTCCTGATCGGAGTGATCATCTGTTACCAGATCCTTTTCACCGACATCCAAGATCACTTGGCCGAATTCGCAACCTTGAAAGCGATGGGATACAACGGTTCCTATTTCTTTCGATTCGTGATGGCCCAGTCTTTCTATCTGAGTTTGATCGGATTCATTCCTGGGCTCATCATTAGTTGGGGTTTGTACTATGTCCTTTCGGAGTGGACGGGATTAGTCATGCGGCTGACCCCATCGCGCATCCTCCTGGTCGCTGGTCTCACGTTCCTGATGTGCGCCATGAGCGGGATCCTCGCGGTTCGAAAACTATGGTCCGCGGACCCGGCAACGTTGTTCAAGTAAGTTGTCACACTAGATACTCGCGGATCGCCGTCCCCGACTTGCCCCCTGGATCTTTTAAGTGTGGCTCTGTTGCAACGCAGAAAAACGCACCACCCTGACGAATGCTAATACCGTCTGTTCTAAAGCTACTTGCGAAATACAGCTTGGATGTTGCAATTCGCAACAGCTTATGCCACATGCCCCGAGAGTACCTCTCTATGGATTCTCCATGGATTGCTGCAGCAATCCAGCATTGAAAATGCTCGGATTTATGAGGAATCGTCCTGCGAATGATTGGTAACAGGTACTAAAAACCTCGTTGGCACGTGGTTTGCTTTCTTGCTCTCGCTTCGCAGACACAACGGCTTCGATGAGAAGCGATTGTGCAATTAACCTCTGCAACATCGACAACATCGACATGAACCGAAAGGGAATACCATGACGCCATACCTTCGTGCTTGGATGGTTACCGCCGTATTGTTGTGCATTCTTATCGAGTCCGAGTGCATCGAAACACACCCATCTCTCGCCCAAGAACCCGCAACCGCCCAAGAGACGGGGGTTGCTCAGTCCACCGCGACCAACCAGGAGCAAATACGGAATGTCATCATCGCTGATGAGCCCAAGTACATCGACCCGATCGAATGGGTTCCCGAATCGCTTCGAAAGAAGGTCACCCATACGTTTCAAGAAGCCCCTTTGAACGAGGTCGCGAACTGGATCCAATCACAAACGGGTTTGAGCGTCGTCCTCGACGAACGCGCACTCGAAGAAGAGAACTTGTCCTCAAGCGAATTGGTTACGGAATCGCTGGTGGATGTTCCTGTCTTCCAATTCCTCGATCGCCTCGAACGGATGGGTGTGGATTGGAATCTCGAAGGCAACATGGTCACCCTGCTCCCCCCCAATGCGAGCCTTCGAAATGTCCAATACAACATCGGCGATTTGCTCGACGTCGACTACAAACCAGACGACTTGCTTTCCGCGTTGACATCGGCAATTGCACCAGACTCCTGGGGGGATGCTGGCGGTGTTTCGACCGTTGTTCTCCTCGGAGATGTATTATTCGTCCGCCAAGTCCCTAAGACCCACCGAAGAATTGCTGCGTTCCTCGAGGCGCTTCGCCACCCTTCGCGCCGAACCTGGGTGGATGAATCCAAAGAACATGAAACCATCGCATCGATTCTCGGTACGAAGGCATCGGTTCAGTTCCAAGCAACCCCTCTCGCCCAAGCCATTCAGTCGCTGGCGACTCAGCATCGATTGAATATCCGTTTGGACCGCGTCGCCCTTCGCAAGGAACGAATCTCCGAACGGCTACCGATCTCGATCGATATTCGAGAGCAACCACTTCAAACGATCCTCCAATTCATCACTTCGCAGCATGGCTTGGGATGGTTCTATCGAGATGGTGTCGTTTGGATCACTCCGGAGAATGAGGCAAAAGTGGAGTTGAAACTGGCCGTCTTTGACGTGCGCGATTTGTGCAGCAACCGCGCGGATTGCTCGAGATTGCTGAGAGCTATCGAGCAACAAGCGGATCCAGAAGGATGGTCGAATGCAGGTGGAATCGGCGTGATCGCCTTTCCCCTTTCGGGAATCATGGTTATCTCTCAAAAGGAATCGATCATCGATGAGGTTTTGAACCTCCTGGAAAACTATCGGTCCGCGCTCAAAAACTCGAAACGCCGGATTTCTCCGGAGAGCGATCCTGAAGGATATGAAACCAAGTACTACCGCTTACCGACACCAGTCGCTCAGGATCTCCAAGTCCTGCTCCCGAAACTCATCGCCAAGAATAGCTGGAACGATCAAGATCCATCGATCGAGGGAGCTTTGGGTACCATCCAGATTTGCCGGTCCCGTAGCGATGTGCGAAATGGAAACACGGACAAGAATACTCCGTCGACCTTAGAACCTTATTCCGTGCTCATCATTCATCAGAAGCGCAAAATCCATCCGCAAATTTCGGACATCATCACGAAGATTGAAGCAGGTGACGCACCCGGGTTTGGTGTCATGGGTGGAATCGTAGGCGGTATGGGTGGCGGTATGGGCGGTACGGGTGGCGGTACGGGTGGTGGTATGGGAGGTATGTTTTAACGAACGCGGACGGCACTCGGAGAGTGCCTGCTTCTGCGGATCCGTGGGATTTTGGAACGGCTAAAAACCTGCAAAGCTGATGTTGCCTCCAAACGGTGAATCGCAACAATCACATGAGTTCGATAAGGCTCAGCAACCACGGGTAGTCATCACCACGACGCTTCCAATAAACCTGGCAAAGCGACGCAGATCGCGAACGGACTATGAAAACTAAATGCTTGCAAATACTCTGTGCCTCGACGCTGATTTTGTCAGCCTCACCTGCGGCGCTTGGTCAGGAAGCTCTCAAGGAACTGGAGAATCTACTCCGGAACAAGCAACCACCTGTCCAACCGAGCAATGCTCCCCAAGGAGCAAACGAAGGTGTTGCAACAGGGGATTCGCCGACGACGGAGCTCAAGCTTTCGCCCCCTGATGCTCCGATTCCCGCTGAAGAATTGCCGGTTCCCGGTTCGAGCCCTCGCAAGGCTCCTTGGATTACCCCTCAAAATAAGAAACCGATACCTTCCAACCCGTTTCCCAGCGCGACACCTCCATCCAACAGTGCCGTCCAACCGCAGACCACCAATCCAGGCTCCGCAACCAGCGGCGACGCGATGGGAATAGAAACGGATGGTTACGAAAGTATCCCGGGTGGTTATCTCGGATTGACGTTAGAACCCGTTGCTGGCGTGGGAATTGGCCTTTCGGTAGTGGACGTCACTCCACAGTCACCCGCTTGGAAAGGAGGCTTTCGGATCGGCGATCGTATCGTTGGAGTCGCTGGGCAAGCCGTCACAACGATCGATCAATTTGCGAACGAGATCGAGAAGTTCGCGCCTGGCACACCGATCAAGTTTCTGGTCCAACGCCGCGGTCGCAATACGGCGTTGACTGCGGTCCTTCAAGACCGAACGTTGGCAGGGCAGATTCAAGGCATGGCGGCCGGAACGGCCATTCCACTACGCCCACCTGTTGCCACACCCAATTCGTATCCGGCGATTCCTAATCCAACCACACCTTACCAACCCATCGGTCCAAACGCTGCAGGGGGAGCAACATTCCTCGGGGTCTCGATCACCGACATCTCTGATGCCTTCCGAAATCAATTTGGGATCCCTGTCTACCGCGGCGCTGCGGTTGCCGATGTCGTCGTCGGTTCGACGGCGGAACTTGCTGGTATCAAACCTGGAGACTGTATCGTCGATATCGACGGAAATATGATCCTTCGCGCCCAAGACGTCCCGGATATTGTTCGCAATTACGCACCTGGACAGAACATTACCATCAGCTATTTCCGCGGACGCCAACGTCTGACTTCCCAAGTCCCTATCGTTATCAATAACCCGGTCGATCCTATCCGGCGAATCGGCAACGCTCGGCAGGGTAACAATATCGACGGCAACAGCATCACCCCAGAAATGCTGACTCCTGAGTATGTCGCGTTGTTACAAGACGAAGTGATGCGTCTCCAAGACGAGTTGCAGCAGACACAAGTTCGCCTGCAAGCTTTAGAAGCCCGACTGCAGCCTAGCCCTTTACCAACGCAAGTACCCCGATAACAACCTTCTGGGACTTACTCTCTGGCCAACACGCACCGATTGCCGACTGGCTTACCGATTGGATTACCGATTGATCGTGATCCCTTGCAGCGGGACGATGCGGTACAAACCGTCGGTGAAGATCTGTTGTGTTGCGTTATTGAATCGCTTCAGCGGACGAGGGGGAACAATGATCAAATCTCCATCGCGGAGCCAAATTTCATCCGATGGGTTCGGCCTTTTCCCTAAATGCCCTGCACGAACATCGAGGATGGTCGACACCAACCTCCAATCCTCAGCCCGACGAAAGACAACGATTTGACGATTGTTGGCACCGAGCTTTAGCCCTTCGGCCAGAGCCAATCCTGCGGTCACGGAGGTCGGTGCGGTCAACTCGAATCGACCAGGTCGGTTCACTTCGCCGTAGACGAAAATATTGTGTGGTGCTGGCCGGTTCAACCGCGGCTCCACCTCGATACCCGCGATCCGATCCGCATAACGAAGATTCACTTCCCGCTTGATCTCTTCGAGCGTCATCCCGAGAGCGTACACGCTTCCGATCCGGGGAAGCTGGATGTATCCATCAGGGTTTACTAGGATCGTAAGCGATTGCCCACCGATCCCAAACTGGGGATTTACCGCGAGTCGCAGATCCTCGAGCGTCGTGTTGACCCGAATCGGCTCCACATTGATTGCAGGGGACTTAATGTATTTCTTGAGGGCTTCTTCTAGGTCCCTACGAAGCTGTGTCGCCGTTTTGTCGGCAGCTGGAAATTGGCCGATGTAAGGAACCGCAATGGTCCCATCTGGCTGAACCGGAATCTTTTCCCGACGCAAGGTATCATCCGAAATGGAATTGATATTGATCTCATCGCCGACTTGGAAACGATACTCCTCATGTGTCTTCTTTCGATTGACGATGAACGTAAAAATCAGTTCATCGTTCTGCCTCGCTCGATACAGGAGCATCGCTGGCAATCGAATAGGTCCGATATACTCACCGTGCTTGAGCGGTTCGAAGTTCACTCCGGTCGCGTCCGACCAGCGAGCCTCGCCCGGGTGTCGGCCAAGGGTGCCGTTCGCGCTGTCAACTCCTGTAATGCACGGACCATAACTGCCAGATGTAACTCCAGTCGTCTGTTTGGGGGGACACATCAAGAACGGTTCAGGAATCTCCGCGCGACATCGGTCGCAACTCTGCTGACGACATCCGCATGTGGTCTCCAACCCGAGCTCACTCGCGTCGGTCCATACAGCCGACTCTTGTTGATACGGAAGAGTTGAATGATGCGGTATTGATGGATCGCGCGAAGCCGCTTGCTGGTAAAGTGGCTCCTGCCCGCAAGCGAGAGTTGCAGCCCAGAAGTTTCCCAGCACCAACGCTACTATGGAGAAATGTGTTCGGCTGTTCATCGGTTAGTCCTGTCGAAATACTTTCGGAAACCAACCTTTGTTCGACACTGCGACCGGACCATTGGAGGCGGCCGTAGTGGAGTTCAACCCGGAATGGACCACGGGACCTGCAAAAGATCCAGTTGGATTCGACGAGGCGGCACCGACGGTCATGGTAGATGCCATGACGGGCGGGGGACTGTAGCGAGCGAACTCTTCGGGAGACACTTCCATAATCTCTGGAGTCCGTAACGCCGAAGACGAGTCACCCGCGGATAATGAGTCGGCTTGTGCCAATGCATAGTTCACCGAGTCGACGGCTCCTCGGCGTCGGTACACCTCTGCAAGGTTCCGCCATGCACTGGCCGACGGTTGAGATTCCAAGGAACTCTTTAACGCTTGATAGGCCTCGTCGATCCGATCAAGCTGCAGGAGGTTGAAACCGAGTTGGTTCGAAATATGGCTGCGCGTCGGCCCTAGCATATTCGCTGCTTGGAAGCACACGGTCGCTTGGTTTCTCAACATCATCCCGCGAGGGACGTCTTGTTCCGCCTCGCGTTCGTACGTTTTGCCGAGGGCATACAGCAAATCGGAACCCCAGGGATGGCCATCGGTAGCAATCAAAAACGATTGCCTTGCAAAGGCTCGGTAGTGCTGCCCTGCAACTGTCGGGGATATCACTGCAATGTCTTTTTCTTTGAGCACCGGGGTGGTGTGGTTGTTGATAATCAGCCGCAATTGCTTGGCATCGAGAAGCACTGAGTCTTCAAAATCCGCACATTCTTTCATGGCAATCATAGCTTGTTGCAATGCCTTTTCACACGTCCATTGCTGGCGATGTGTGTCGACAGCTCGGACCAGTGTGCGCAAGCCCTGCATCGCTTCATCGCGGGCGCTAAATACCGCATTACGACGCAGCAATTGATCGCAGTTCTCAAGGCAACGTCGAAGCTCCATTTCGATGCTCGACCAACCTACGGGTGGCTCGATCGGTTCGGCCGACATGCCAACCTGGTCCCGTGATGCGAGTGTTTCCTGACTGATTCGTTGAGCCAGTGCTAAACGCTCACCTGCACTCGACGTCCAATCCCCAGGTCGACGCACTTCCACGCGTGGCAACGTGGGTTTGGAAGCCTGCAGTTGGACCGAAGGACGCTCAGGTACCGGTTGAACTTCAGGATTCGCTACCGGATTGGAATCGTCGAGAAACAATCCCTCCGAGTAACGATCATGGGGATACCTTACCGCAGGATCAGTCTCTACCGGATGGCATTCCGAGGATAACTCTCGGCCAACAGATGGCATAGCACCTTGTATGCTCGATTTGCTCGCTTCAGCATCGAAACCATTCGATGTTTCGGCATGAGCTTCAGCCCCCGCATCGATGACTGGTTCCAACGCCACTTCCACTTCTGGACCACCGATCTCAAGCGCGCTGCGAGACCGCAAGTTAGAGCTGTGTACCGGACTTCGCAATGAACCCGAGTTGGATACCATTTGCGAGTCGACTCCGGAAGCCCAAGGCTCGCGGTCAGGTAACCCTTGAAGGATACGGCGACGAGGCACGGCGGGTTGAACCGCTGACTGAGCTAAGGCCTGCGAACGCTCCTCGAGGACCGCTTGATCGCCCGATTCCAAAATGATTCCACCTTCGGGCACGCGGTTCCAATCGACCGATGAATCGACAGAACCAAGCTGGGTCGGCGCGTGCCTCGAAGGGATTGATTTAGTGTGTGGACCCGTGGTAACAACCTCTCCAGCCACCGTCCTACCGGAAAAGTCTCTCGCTGTTCCAGCTGGGATCGCTGTATCGACTGGGATGGGGCCCAACATCGAGACCGCCGCCAACTTTCGAGGCTCAGCAGCAATCGGTTTGGTCGACGATGGAGTCGCGATCGGTTCGCGGTTTATTGGCGATGCCGCAGGTAGTGCCGATGACGGCGCTGCGGGTGGTTGCAGGGGTGGTGGTTGCGTTGTGGCTGCTTGCGTTGTGGCTGCTTGCGAAGGGGATGGGAGGGACGCAAATCGTGGGGACGGGAATGGCTTACTCCACGGAGAAGCGGGTCCGGCCCCGAGATCGCGTGCCGATTGGCCAAATGATAGTCCCGCAGTCGATCCGAGGATCGATGCAGCTAACGCCGCTCGAATCGCAACTCGCTTGGGGAGCCCCCCCCCGGCTGTTTTGGAACACGCTCTGCGATGCAATCGCATAGACAACTCCGAAAACGGCGACGCACGGTGGAGATACTCCACGCTGGAGAGCGCGCCGGTACAGATGGAACAATCGGAACTTTCATCACATGCGATTCAATCATCATGCCCATTAGTGAATGGGGAGCGAACCATACGATGGCACAATACGAATCTTGAGAAGAGTCAACGCAGTTTAACATTGGCGTAACTTTGCTTTAGAAATCCTATTCAGACCACATCCGCGATAAATCCAGGGACCGACTTTCCCTACCCGTCGTGGGCTCGCTGCAATCTATCCCTGAATAATCTGCCCCTGGATGCAGCCGGCCAGCCCTTGTGGGCCACCGTTTGAGATTTGGTTGGCAAAAGCTACAATCCTCGTTCATCTAAGGAATGCTACCGCGTGGCTGCATTAGCCGCGCCAATACTGGCGGCTTTCATAATGGCTGTTTCCAACCTTTCTTGATACTTGAAAGTTTCCTAACCATGAGTGCTATCCGACGCGTTGCCATCCTTTTCGCGGGGGGACCAGCCCCAGCAGCCAATGCTGTCATTTCATCCGCAGCTTTCTCGTTGATCAACGCCGGGATCGAAGTGATCGGGATCAAGCATGGCTACTCGAATTTGATCGATTTCGATCCATCCAAACCCTTGGAGGAAGGGAAGCACTACATCAAGTTCACGTTGGAATCGCTCGAGTTCATGCGAACGGAACCAGGGATCCGAATCGGTACGGCTCGTAGCAATCCCGGCAAAGTGGTTACTAGCCCAGCGGACCTTCGCGATGCTGAGAAAACGGCGCCACTGCGACGAGCTTATAACGCACTCCGTTCCCTCAATGTGGATGCATTGATGAGTATCGGTGGGGACGACACGCTGAAGACCGCGAACAAGATGAAGATGTTCCAGGACACTCTTCCGGCTTCTGAAAAACGAATGCCTGTTATCCATTTGCCTAAGACCATCGACAACGACTATTCCGGTATTGATTTCACGTTTGGTTACTTTAGTTCTGCGGAGACTCTCGCGGGTGAGATTCGGAATCTAAATCGCGATGCGTCTGCTGGCCAGGCATACTTCGTTTGCGAAGCCATGGGACGATCGGCGGGTTGGCTAGCGTACGGCGCTGCCATCGCAGGTGATGCCTGCATGGTGTTGAGTGTCGAAGACATTGTCGGTCCACTTAAAAATACCGAGACCGTAACGCAACCCGACGGCTCGACCAAAACTCGAACCGTAATGAACATCGATGCGGTTATCGAAAAAATGGTGTCCATGATGGTCGCTCGCGAAAAAATCGGTCGCAACTATGGCGTGATCGTCATCGCCGAAGGACTCGCGGAGTACCTGCCGATGTCGCACATCCAGGGTGTCGCTCGTGATGACCACGGTCACATGGCGATCTCGAGTGTCGATATCGGCAAGACGATCGCAAAGCATCTTGTGGAAGCGTACAAAGCCAAGACTGGGAAAACGCGTAAGATCAACGGCCTTCAGATGGGATATGAATCCCGATGCTGCGTTCCGACAGCCTTTGATGTCATGCTCGGCTCACAGATCGGCGTTGGTGCGTACCGCGCACTGATCGAACAAAAGCTCAACGGGGTCATGGTCTCCGTCGGTGGCCAATTCGATGTCAGCTTCGTTCCCTTCGAAACGCTGGTCGATCCTAATACCCTGGTCACCAAGGTCCGTTTTATCGAAACGAGCAGCGACTTCCATCGGCTCGCTAGACTGCTCGAGCAACCTACCTGAAACAGTCCATCCCACACCACGTTTTGAAAGACGCTTCAACCTATGTTCGTACATCCAACCAACCGATCAACGCGATGCCATGTTGACTCCTACAACTCGGAGCATTCATCGGCGAGGTCACTGACAGAAGTTCGATTGCAATTCGCTAGTCCCACCATGATGGAAACCGGATTCTTTCGAACACTGGTGGTACTCGTATCGATCATGGCATCCACCGCGCTCTGCAGTGGTACTGCATGCAATGTGGCCGAGCCAATCCGGGTTTTACTCGCAACCGGTGGTTGCTGCCACGACTACGATTTCCAAACTCGATCGCTGCAAATGGCTGCTAAAGACCAAGGAGTCGCGATCGAATGGACCGTCGTCAACGAAGGTGGCAAAGGAACCAAGGCCATGATTGAGTTGTATAGCAAAGCCAATTGGTCCGAAGGCTACGATGTCGTGATTCACAACGAGTGCTTTGCCGATACCGACGATGCGAACTACATCCGACGCATTACCAAACCGCACCACGATGGAGTCAACGCCGTTGTCATCCACTGCGCGATGCACACGTACCGCTCTGCAAAAATCGATGACTGGCGAGAGTTCCTTGGGGTCACCAACCGCCACCACGAGCATCAAAGCAAGTATCCGGTTACGGTTACCGAAAAAAATCACCCGACGATGAAGGACTTCCCTGCTGATTACAAGACGCCGATGGACGAACTTTACATCGTTGAGAAAGTTTGGCCCAATACCAAAGTCCTCGCAACGACCAAGAGTGAAAAGACAGGAGAGGTGCAGCCGGTCTTCTGGACCAACCAGTATGGCAAAGGACGGGTCTTTGGAACAACCTACGGACACTCCAACGACACCTTCGCCGACCCAGTCTTCCTGAAAACCTTGGTTCGCGGCATCGTCTGGGCCAGTGGCAAATAACCCGGCGACTCCCAAACCCTTCACTGCCATAGCCATGCAACCCTCGTGGCAGATTGCAAGCTTTCGGGGAAAGAGGTATTCTCCGAGCAGCAAGTTCGCTTTCGACCGACGTTCTACCACGTAAAACCATAAAAAACCATGAGTGCTCCTGCAGCTTCCATCGGCCAACTGGCCATCAATACCATCCGAACCTTGAGCATGGACGGGGTTCAAGCCGCCAACAGTGGGCACCCAGGAACACCGATGGCTCTCGCCCCGGTCACCTACCAACTCTGGACACACAATCTCTGCTACGACCCGCACCAACCCCTATGGGCAAACCGAGATCGGTTTGTTCTGTCGTGTGGTCATGCGTCGATGCTCATTTATTCGATGATCCACCTGTCGGGAATTCGGGGGGTCGATCACCATGGCAAGGTCACCGAAAAAGAGTCGTTGTCGCTCGACGATCTGAAAAAATTCCGCCAACTCCACAGCCCATGTGCAGGTCACCCTGAGCTCGGCTATGCGGCTGGGATAGAAACTACCACCGGACCGCTTGGCCAAGGTGTCGGAAACGCTGTTGGTATGGCGATCGCATCGAAGCATCTCGGTGCCAAGTACAACAGGCCCGGTTATGAACTATTCGACTTCGATGTGTATGCACTGTGCAGCGATGGGGATTTGATGGAAGGCGTCGCAGCCGAAGCTGCATCGATCGCAGGGCATTTGAAGCTTTCCAACCTCTGCTGGATCTATGACGACAATGGAATCACGATCGAAGGCCACACAGACCTTGCCTTTAGTGAAGGTGTCGCACAACGCTTTCGCGGGCTCGGTTGGCACACGATTCACGTGACCGATGCAAACGACCTTGGAAACTTGCAAGCAGCATTCGATGAGTTCCGAGCCACCAACGACAAACCGACCTTAATCATCGTCAATTCCGTCATCGGTTTCGGATCACCCAACAAAGCCAACTCGCACGGGGCTCACGGTGCCCCTCTCGGTGATGAAGAAATCAAACTCACCAAGAAAAACTACGGCTGGCCAGAGAACGAAAAGTTCTTGGTACCTGACGGAGTTCGCGAGCACTTCTCGAGCACCATGGGTGCGCGAGGAAAAGCAGCCAGCGACGCGTGGGACAAGATGTTCGCTAAGTATGAAAAAGAGTTCCCTAAAGAGGCAACTGAAGTGCTCGCGATCATCGATCGTAAGCTGCCTGCCGGATGGGATGCAGGTTTGAAACCGTTCCCAGCCGACGCGAAGGGACTCGCAACTCGGGTCAGCAGCGGCAAAGTCCTCAATATGCTCTCGCCACACATCCCCAGCCTCATCGGCGGTTCGGCGGACTTAGCTCCATCCACCATGACATTGATCGATGGCCAAGCGGACTTTTCCCATTTGAACTTCGCCGGCCGAAATATGCACTTCGGCATCCGCGAGCATGGAATGGCATCGGTCCTCAACGGAATGAGTTTGTGTGGTCTCCGACCGTACGGTGCAACCTTCTTTGTATTCACCGATTACATGCGACCCTCGATGCGACTCAGCAGCATCATGCACCAACCTGTGCTGTATATTTTGACCCACGATTCTATCGGCTTGGGTGAGGATGGACCGACCCACCAACCTGTTGAGCATCTCGCTGCATGCCGAGCTATTCCAGGTTTGTACGTGTTCCGCCCTGCAGATGCTAACGAAGTCCTCCACTGCTATCGGGCCGCAATCCAACTCCTCAACCATCCGACCGCAATGGTTCTGTCCCGCCAAAACGTTCCAACCATGGATCCGGCAAAGATCGCCAGCACCGCAGGTGCCGAGAAAGGTGGCTATGTGGTGAGCGATTGCAGCGGAACACCGAAAGCCATCTTGATCGGAACAGGAACCGAATTGACGCTATGTCTCAAGGCGCAAGAAACACTTGCCGCAGAGGGAATCCCAGTCCGCGTCGTCAGCATGCCTTGCTTCGAATTGTTCGACGAGCAATCCAAAGAGTATCGAAACCAAGTCCTACCAGCGCAAGTAACTCTGAGACTCGCTTGCGAAGCAGGCATACGACAAGGCTGGGATAAGTACATCGGTCTCGACGGCGTCTTTGTGGGAATGAGTACCTTCGGAGCCTCCGCTCCGGCCGATCAACTCTACAAGCACTTCAAGATCACGTCCGAGCAGATCGTTCTTCAGATCAAAAACGCATTAGCGAGCTGACGTATTGTCTACCGAGGGCGTGGGTAGACTAGCGTGATGGCATCCACCAGGATTCCGACGACCAATACGAACAACACGACCCACGCTACGTACCACCACCAAGGTCTTGTCGTGGGTCGATCCGAACTGCCGAACTCCTTCTCCAGGAACTCGTCATAGTCAAAGTCGTCTTCGTCGGAATCGTACCCGCCCCACGGTGCCGCATGATGCGACTGCGCTCTACGGGATCGCTTGTCCGCAGAGGAACGATCAACACTATCTGTATCCTGTTCACTATCGGAATCACCGATCAACGGCGTCCCCACGTCGCCTCCGGAACTGTCGAAACCACGATCCAAATCCCGAGGATGATCTCCCAAACCCTCAAACGACTCACTACGCCGCATCCGCATCGACGTGGACTCTCCACAACGGTGGCATCTTTCAGCGGTCGTTCGGACACGCTTGCCACAATGAGGACAATTCATGAACTCGATCTGGTTGGGCATAATCAGATTGATAGCGATGAAACGAAATCCGGTTGCGGACCGCTCGAGCGAGCGTAGGGGTTATTTGGGGAACGCGTACTTCTCGTTGTCAGGATCGAAATCGAGATCGGATAGATCGCAGTTTAGTTGCAGATCCGCATAAGTATACTCCTCGTCGAGCAATGGTTCCTCACCCGGTTTGGAGGGCCAGAGATAACTCGCGTAATGGATAGGCAAGTTCTTTTCCACGTCGATATCGATAATCGCACGGTAGAACTCATGCAAAATCGCCTTCCCCTCCCACTCGGTCTCCTGTTCTGAGTGAGTGACCACGATCCGCTGACAGTCCTTACCAGCAACCTGGACATGTTCGATGATTTCCACATCGCACCCCCCCAACAGTCGGTCCCGCTCTCCCTTTTCGATCAATTTTTCAAGCAACTTTTCCAAGCCGATATCGCTGATCGGATAGCGATTTCCAGCCATGGCGAGCGGGCTGGTCGGTGCCAATGGAATTCGAGCGATGTTGAGGAATCCAGTTTCGTGGACAACCATCACGTTGCCGTTGACACCTTCCCTCCAAATCGCCTCGCGTCCTTGGAGAGACTTTGGTTCTGCGAACTTCAGATAAACATCCCTAAGGCGCGACGGTTGCACCTCGCTGCGTGGGTCACTCGCTAATGCTTTCGCGGAAGCATCCGGATCGATCCCCTGACTCCCATCGCTATGGTCGCTTCGGGTGCGATTGCGCAATTTCAACTCCATTCGGTTGACCACCCCCAGCTTGCCCGAGATCCGTTCCCGTTTGGTCACAGTCGCACAGTAGTCCCTGTCACGTTGCCGGTGCTGCGCAAGCGCCGCGTGGGCCAACTGCAGCACTGGATCGAGTGCGTGTGACGCAACCGCTTCTTGCATTTCAGCCGACGAGGCAATCTGCATTTTCGGCTTGCCGCTGCGTCCCTCCGCAGCCAACCACCGATTCCAGAGAGTCTTCGCTGCAATCATCACGAGCACGGCAACCGCAGTCGCCGCGATCAATCGTGCAACCCAAACTCGGTACCTTTGTCGAGCCATGGCTGGACCTCCTGTCGATCGATGGTTCGGGCCATTTGGAACCCGAGTGACGTTAGAGAAAAATCTCGATGAATGTGATGCATCACCAACCCAAAGCGACACAATTGTCGAAATCCTTCTAGGAAGGAGACGGTGACTTCTGGATTTTCTCGATCGCGGAACGCGATCGTTTGGGTCCCATCGAGCTCGACATAGACCGCCAGCAATCGGGCCGCAGGATCAAATGCAGTGTTGACTCCTTTCAACTCGATAACCCCGCGATCTCGAGCGGCTACGAGGATCGCCCTGGCTTCTGGAGCGAGTTGCTCCACAGTAGGTGTATTAGCGGCAGTCAAATCCACCATGGCTTGGCTGCACAGCTGCGCCAATGCTACCAAAACAGGTGCTCCAGCACCGAGGGCCTCCCAGCTACCGCTCAAGTAATTATCGACAGGTTGCAGTTTTGACACCGACCGAATCGGTTTGGAATAGTCGTCATTCATTGGCTTCTCTCAAGGCTGATCCCACAAATTACGCATTGCCCGTGATTCGAAATCCCTGATAATCCTACACACTTTTGCGGTCCTCGGTCACTCTTTCGCCGTCTTCCGATTTCTCCGTTATCCATTTTTGCTCTGGAGTTTCCTGCTATGGCCTTAGTTCCTCTTCGTAAAGTTCTCGACCACGCTGCTGAACATGGATATGGAGTCGCGGCATTCAACGTCAACAACATGGAACAAATCCAGTCGATCATGGAGGCCGCCAAGGAAACAAACTCACCGGTGATCATCCAAGCGTCGCGCGGAGCACGGACCTACTCCCAAGACGCCTTCCTCCGCCATTTGATGTTGGCTGCCGTTGAACTTTATCCCGAGATCCCAGTGGTCATGCACCAAGACCACGGCAACTCCCCAGCGACTTGCTTGTCCGCAATCGAAAATGGGTTCACCTCGGTGATGATGGACGGCTCGCTCAAAGAAGATGGCAAGACCCCTGCATCCTACGAATACAACGTCGACGTTACCAAGAAGGTGGTAGCCTTGGCCCACGCTCGCGGTGTATCTGTTGAAGGAGAACTGGGCTGCTTGGGATCCCTCGAATCCGGACATGGCGAAGCGGAAGACGGCCACGGTGCTGAAGGAGTCCTCAGCCACGATCAATTGCTCACCGACCCAGACGAAGCGGCCCGGTTCGTCGCCGAAACCGGTGTCGATGCCCTCGCCGTCGCGATTGGAACCAGCCACGGCGCATACAAGTTCACCCGAAAACCGGATGGTGAAGTCCTCGCGATGTCCCGCATCGAGGAGATCCACAAAAAGATTCCTAACACCCACTTGGTCATGCACGGCAGCAGCTCCGTTCCACAAGAACTGCAAGACATCATCAACAAGTACGGCGGACAAATGAAACAGACCTGGGGTGTCCCGGTTGAAGAAATCCAACGCGGCATCAAGAGCGGTGTTCGAAAGATCAACGTCGATACCGATTGCCGTATGGCCATCACCGGCGCTATCCGAAAGGTTCTCTTCGAGAGCCCTGAAAAGTTTGACCCTCGCGATTACCTCAAGCCCGCTCGTACAGCGATGAAAGAAGTCTGTGTCGCTAGAATGGTCGCCTTCGGACAAGCTGGCAACGCGAGCAAGATCAGGTAATCACGCCATCGAGATAGGGTGATCCAATCTCAAAGGAAGGCCGTACGATGAGCTTCGTGCGGCCTTTTTTCAACCCGAGCCGTCAATCCGCGGAACGCTCGGTCGCGGATTCCGAACTCGCGTTTCCTGAGGCTTCAGATTCTTCGCGAAGAACCCGCTGGATCTCGCCAAGCGTATGGAGACGCCCTTGGTTACAACCCGGACATCCTTTCGCCGCCTTCGCCCATCGCTGTGGGGATTCAAGGTTGCCTTCCCAAAAAGGCCATGTGCGGCATTGCCGGGGCCGATCTTCATAAACACTGCAGCTGCGTGTTTTGGGATCCAAAAAGATGCAGTCTCCATCGGAGTATTCGACCAGACTCTGACGATGGCCAACGCGTCTCAAAAATTGACGCTCAAACCGCTCCAAGTCGTCCGCCATACCCAATCCCTTTGCCAATCGCTCAATCTCTTGGTCCGAGACCCAGACATAACCGCTACTCGGCCCACTACAGCAATTGCCACATCCAGTGCACTGGAACGATAAACCACCTGCATACCAAACGTTGGGGTCATCGCGGTCGGAATCTTCAAGGTCAATGGGTGGTACCAACGTCATCGACATCCTCAAGCTATAGTGAACAGGTCGGGGGTGAGAATCGCTGGCACATGTATCATCAGGCCATCGATGATCGAATCGCGTTGCGGCCAACTGTCATGGGCGAGAGGGAGAGTTGGCCAGTCGCTTGAAGTAAGCTTCGATCACCTCGCGATAATGGCTCGGCAAGTCTTTGGTAATGCTCTGCAATGCTTCTTGACGTTGGGCCGGAGGAAGATTTCCCCACCCTGAGTTGTCGCCGATATCCTTCTCGTCCACATCGCCTGGCCCTTGAGTTCCGCCGGTCTGAGTCCGATCCATCGGCTGATTTTGCGACTGCTGTGGCTGATTCTTTTGGCTCTGGTTTTTCTGACGTTGCTTTTGTTGCTGTTGCTGCTGTTGTTGCTGCTGCTGTTCCAATTGATCGATCATCTTCTCAAGCTTATCGATGATCGCTTGCTCCTGATCCCGTACCTTCTTGCCGGCGCGGCCGAGCGCCAATCTGCGCTCGACATCATTCATCATCCGGGCAATCTCATCGAGCGAGTCTTCTTTCAACGGTTCGATGTCCGCCAACATTAATCTCGCAGTGATCGCATATCGGGTTGGGATCTCGGTCTCCCGCTCCAAAAGCTTCGCAAGGGTCTCTTCGCAAGGCTGCTTCATCAATAGGTGGTGCTGGCAGACCGCGAGACTGAACAACCATGTCGAAGGATCGCTCGTCGCGTCGATCGTCAAAGGCTGTAAATGCTGCATCGCTTCGTCAACGAATTGATGATGGATCAATGCTCGGGCATATGCGAGTTGCAATTCAGGCTTTACCCACGCAGGAATCGCACCGTTTGCGATCAACGAACTCAGTTGCGCCTCGAGCGAAGCTAACGTGTCGGTGCTCCAATCGGATCGGAGCGTTGCCGAAAATTTGGCGATACTAGGGTCGCATAATCCAGCGACCTGCAAGACAGCTTCATGCAACAAAACACCGCGCTGTGCGATGATGGATGCCGCTTCCTCGCGGGCTTCGCGCTGCGTCTCGCCCGAAATCGAAGAATCGATCCATTGCTCCAATTGCCCACGGACTTTAACAGGATCAGGCCAACTCCAACTAGCTTGCTTGCGCAACTCTTGAGGATCCGACCCAAACGCTCGACCCGTTTGGTACCAACCCCCCATCCCCCAAAGGGCACCCAGCGCGTAGATAGCCCCACACGCAACCCTCAGCCCCCTTCGGAAACAAGCCTGCCTGCTCCCTTCTGGTATTCCCACCGATCTCAGAACCAGCTTTTGGGCACCCACGGGAGCCTCCAATCCAGAATAAGCAAAACTGCTAATAATTCCGCCAACATTTTTAGTATACGTGATGTTGGGCCGGAAATCGAGCGACAGGGACGTGTCCGGTGGCGTAGGCTTGATTTGGGAAACTACGCAACCTGCCCACCACCAATCCCTTAGGTCAAAAACCCCTCTCCTGGAGGTGTTGTCTGAGCAGATTTCAAGCGGAAGAATCCCGATGCTGCTCACGGGCAGAGCGTTTCGGACATCGGGAAAGGCACCCACCCCTCTTTTGGGCATACCTGCCTATTTTCCGGCTTTCCACGTTGAACCGCTCGGGAGCCCGAAGCAGACTGAAGTGAGCAGGGACGCGGCAATTTATCCCGCTGGGGAACTGAAAGGTTCAGTTTTTCAAGCGATTTTCCACTCGCCAGAGAATAGCCCGTCCCCTGTCATGGCCAACGTCGACCGCGCATACAACCATGTTCGCCAAGAGCTTGCCGAAGTCGGTTTGCTGGCTGATGGTTTGTATCTGGATGCGGTTGAACTGGTTGTATCAGGACAAAAGAGCGAAGGTGAGAGAGGCTATGTCTTTGAACAAGTCGGGCACTATGCGAAGTGGGGATATCGTCCCGGAGTGATCTATCTACCCCGCGACCTACCCCATCAACCCCGTAAACCCGGCATGACGTTGTGCGATACTATCCGGCATGAATACGCGCACGCTTGGTTCTTCCACGACCCAAGTTTCTTCCGGGACGATTGGTTTGTTCGAACCTTCGGAACATCCTACAGCAACTGCAACGCGACCCCGTACAACACGTGGCGTCGGATTTTGAAGCGGAACCCGGAGTACCAAGCCGGCAAAAAGCGATGTCGGTCCGAGAGAGGCCAACTTCGCTACTTCTATGGGTATTTACTCGGTGAGTTCATCACCGATTACGCAACGACCAACGCCAGCGAAGATTTCGCGGAAACCTTCATGTTCTTTTTGAAGTACCGCCGGTCGCTTGACCGTTTTGTGAACCGACCTGGGGTATACCGCAAGCTAAAATCGGTTGAGCGGGCTGTGACGTTGGCAGGAAAGCGGGTCAAGCAGTTGGCGGATCGCTCCTACCGCAGCCGGACGGCCTAATCGATAATCCCAAACGATTTCCGGCAAGCCTCGTCGTTCCTCTCCCCCGGTATTCTCTGCCTCTTCCTTCATCGCTCCCAAAACACAACGATCCTCCGATACTTTATCCCGCACATTCCTGTGCAAGTTCATGATGATCCACTCCTTCTTCGTGTACGGAACCTTAAAGCAACATCAACTCCGTGGAAGCATGTGGCCACACCCACCTCTCTCAATCGAAACAGCCTTCACCCGCGGCGAACTTTATGATTTGGGAAGCTATCCCGGCATGGCAACGGGTTCCGATTGGGTGCTCGGTGAACTTTGGACGCTACAGCCCCACCACATGCAAGCCACCCTGCAAATCCTTGATTCCATCGAAGGCTACGACCCAAAAACGGATTCGGGCCCTTATCTCCGTCGAACCATCGGATTGCACTTGGAACCCGACCGCCTCGCTACAGATCGACGCACGGCATATTCGTACATCGTTACATCCCCAGCAATCCTCCATGCCGCTCGCCGAATCTGCGCCACCGTCGATTGGAAAAGTACCCTTGTGGCATCGTGGCCTGACGCACTAGCTCACGTCCCGAAGCGAATCGAGGACGAATAGAAGGCCCATAGAATAGAAGACCCGTAGAGATACCCAACCAAGTAGCCCCATCACCCTCGAACCAACAAAAAACGCCTCGAGTACAGTCGAGGCGTTTTGCGTTTAGATCGTTGGTGTCAACCGCGAACTCGATGATCAGCCATCGCGATCTGACATGGCCGCGTACTGCATCAAGTAGTAGACCAACGTCATGACCGACGAAAGCGTTCCCGCCACGTAGGTGAGGGCGGCCGCATTGAGCACCTTGTTCACGTAACGCAATTCGCTCCCGGATATGATCCCATGCGAAACCAACTCGGTCTTCGCACGTGAGCTGGCATCAAACTCCACCGGCAAATTGACCAGCTGGAAAAACACGGTTAAGGCGAAGCCAACAATACCCAGAAGCAGGAAAATGCTTCCGAATTTTGCCATCCCAGCCATGATGAAACCAAAGGCGATCATCATCAAGATCGACGCCATATTCCCACCAAAGCTCGCTGCTGGGACCGCCAAATTTCGAATGACCAGCGGCGAATAGTGCCGAGCGTCCTGGATGGCGTGACCAACCTCGTGCGCGGCGATTCCTACCGAGGAC
>VGZN01000016.1 GCA_016872635.1 Planctomycetota bacterium
GGAGAGTGAGTTGTGGGAGGAGAGTGAGTTGTGGGAGGAGAGTGTGAGCAAGGCGCATTCTGGGTAATCCTTAGTCAGGGAAATCGGATTTGAATTTGGTTAACGAATGCCCATGGATTCAAGAAGGCGTATTTCTTGTTCCATCTGGGCGCGATCTTCGTCGGAAATATCTGGATTTGGAAGTAGCGATCGCCTTGTGCAGTTGACGAGGGCTTGGAGCGTTTGGTAGCGGCGTGTTTGCTTGATCGCCGGTTGCAGAAAATCTCTGACGATTTCCTTGAGTTCTTCCGCATCTTTCGGAGGAATCGCTTTGAATTGGCTTCGCAGTGCGGCGTATCCCGCCGATGAAAAATCTTCCTCCAACCCGTCCTTATCAAGCCATTCGACCAATGCATCGTCCCCCAATTTCGTGGGCTTCAACATCCATCGGATGAACTCTTTGCGATCTTCGCCAATAGGGTCGAGGATAGGGATGATCAAATCGCCGACTCGGCCAGGACGACGAATATCTGGCGACAGCAAGTGGATACGAGCCGTCATCAGCAACCAAATGACTTTACCGCGCAGTTTAGGATCGCTCATCATCGCTTGGATTTTTCCGGTCAAGCGTCGTTCGGTTTCATGAGCTCCTTCGCCAACACTGCCGAACTGCGTGTCTGCCTCATCGACGAAGATGACTACTTTCTCTAATGCTTCGAGAACTCGCCTTAGACGTTCAAAGATAACGTCTGTTTGTCCAAACCATTGGCTACGAATATTTTTAAGCACCAAGACCGGCATATCCAGTTCCGCAGCAACCGCTTCAAAAATAAACGTCTTGCCACCACCGATGGGACCGGCGATCGCAGCGCCAGGAAGCGCACGATCGTCGGGTAGCTTCATGCGAGGGATCAAGTACTCCTGAAGGAACTCTTTGAGCTTTGAAAAGCCGATCACATCCTTAAGGGTTTGGATCGGCTTTTTAAATTCGATGACATCTTCACCAAGTTGTGATTGGATGAAATGCTCGACTTGCAGCGTTGTATCTTGACGTTGGATGGGCTGTTTGGAGTAATCCGATGCGAGGAGCAATTGCCGCATGGCGTGAATCGATAGACCGGCAGTTGCTTCGGCTACCAAATCGAGCGACTCGGTGATTGTTCGATTTCCTGAATTCGCAGTGTGCCACTGCGCGTAGTGTTTGCGCCCGTTCAGATCGGGCGATGGGATCTCGACGGAGAGGACTTGAGGGAGTCTCGAGATGCGAGGATGGATCAGGCTTCTTGATTCCGCAATCAGCAGAACGTTATCTTTCCCGTTGAAAAAGCTGGGGTCTCCAAACCAATCAGTTACAATCGAGATTCGACGAAGTTGTGCGTCGTTCATTCGAGCGACATCGCCGTCTCCTGAAGGGAGGAGAATATCGGCTCCTTCGATCATGACCAAAAGATTTTCCTTGAGGTAACTTCTAGAGCAGATCGTCAATTGACGAAGGAACTCAAGGGCTTGGGTGGCGTTACCTATCGCATCTCGTAGGTACTGGTCGAACTCGCGCCGGCGAAGCTCAAACTTGCTGCCGTCTTGAAGCACTTCACGTGTCGGGATCACCTCCACCGAGACACCGTTTTTCCACCCTGTCCATGCTTCACGCAGTTTGGCTCGATCTTCATCGTTTACCCTCACCGGACCGTTCAACTCGTAGACTACTTGGATAAGTCCGGGGATCTTTGTTTTGGTTTGTAAAAACTGAATCAATGGGACATACTCGCGACCATCGTAATAGAGGTCGTATATATTCCCGGAGACGACAGTGGCACGCGACTGGCCAGAATTAATAATTCGAGCCATCTGGACAAAAAACGGATACGATGCAGCGGGTACATCGGCAGTGGGTAATTCGAAGTTGGTCTGTTTTTCAGTCATATGCGGATGGATAGGGATTCGTCTGTTTGCACGCGCGGTCTCAGGACTGCGATGGTTGAAAACGTCCTACTTGAAGCGAGTGAACGAGTTGCGAAGAAGGAAGGATTGGGATTGAAGCCATCGGATGTGTTCGATCGAATGGACCTAGATGTCATCCCAAAACGTCACGCATTATTGATGATTCTACACGTTTCGGGGGCGCTCGGGGGCTGAACCCTAGATATCGAGCGTTCGTGGCGTTACCAACGGGTTCTCATCGGGCACCTCCGATCCACTAGCTATACTGTTACACCGATTCGCTGGCACCAGTCGCTGGCAAGTCGATCTGATGAATGGCGTGAGCCATCCATTCCGTGGGAACTGCATCGGTGTGGCCTTTTGCGATCCCCGGAAGTTGGACACTAACCTTGGAGAGGGCCTTTTCAAGCCTCAAGATCTCGATCCCTTGGATTGGAGAGATCGTGACGTTGATTGAGTGAGGGAATCCGAAGTTTAAGGTTCCACGACGATGAGTCGTTGATTTGCAGTTACGTCGCTGAGGGTTTGGATTTGCCCGCTGGGCCAATGGATCGTTGCCCGGGGGATCGTATGGGAATCGCCTAGTCCAAAGTGGATCGTGGTCGCGTGGGTGGAGGCATAGGAACCCCCGCCGATGCGATGCTTGACACGTGTCTCCAACACCTTCCCACCAGACCCAAATTCCAATTCAACCCAGGCACCAACGGCATCTCGATTGCTTCGTGTGCCGACAAGGTCTAGTTCCAGGTAGTTTCCTAAGTGTGGCGTATCGTTGGTAAGTAGTTCAACGGGTTGTTCCAGCATGCTTACGACAAAATCGATGTCACCATCGTTGTCGTAGTCGCCGATTGCCATCCCCCGACCAGCGTGGACTTGGCGAAAGAACTCGCCTGAGGCATCGCCGATCGAAATCAGGCGTTTTCCTTGGACGTTTTCTAGAAGGTAAGGCTTTTGAAGGTTGCTGCTCCGGATGGGACGCCGACTCGTATGACCAGCGATGACTACCAGATCGTCGTCCCCGTCGTGGTCGGCATCGAAGAATGCCGTTCCCCACCCGACAACGGCTTGGCCGAGAGCCATCAACCCGGCCGAACGCGTTCCCAAGGAAAAGTACTGCTTGCCTTGGTTCAGGTAGAGTTCGCAGTATTCGTTCTGGTAGTTGGTGACCAAGATATCGGGCCTCAGGTTTCCATCGACGTCCGCTACTGCGAGTCCCATGCTGCCATCAACGATGGAGCGGGAGCCAAGGCTGGTTCCCGACGACGCCCCCGATTCTTTGAGTTCACCATTTCCTTGGTTGTCGAAGAGGACGTTGGGGTCTTCGTCGTTTGCGACGTACAGGTCGGTGTTTCCATCGAGGTCGAAGTCGCATGCGACGACACCGACACCCCGATACGGGAATGACTTTAAGAACTCCGAGGCATCTCGGAAGGTACCATTCCCTTCATTGACCCAAAGCTCATCGGGTTCGCCCGTAAAGTCGGCCGGTGCGCATCGATCGATTTCACCTTTTGCGTTGAAGCATCGTTTGTCCAATTCGGGCGACCAGACACCGTAGTGAGCGATGTAGAGATCGAGGTCTCCATCGTTTTCTAGATCAAACCAGGCTGCGGATGAACTCCAGCCACGATGGTGGAAACCAGCGGGTTGAGTCACATCCTCAAACGTTCCGTCTCCCTGATTGCGAAGCAATTGCTGTCCGCCGAAACCAGTGATGAAGATGTCCGAGAGACCATCTGCGTCATAGTCGCCGACCGCCGCGCCAAACGAGTAGCAGACCCCAGCGTCACAATACGCCTTGCCCCCGACTTCGCGAAACCTTAGGGAAGTACGGTTCGGGGGAGACTCTTGAGGAGATGGGGTTTGCTGGAACATTCCGTTGGGGACCATCACGATCTCCTTTTGAGGAGAAAGTGTTCCACCGCCGGGAATGAACAAATCCCAGCGGCCATCTCGATCGTAATCGATGGACCCAATGCCGCCTCCATTGGATTCAATCATCGCGACGAGCCATGCACCTTCGCCGTTGCGGTACGTGAAGTCGATGCCGATATCAGACCCATGCGAGGTGAAGTTGAGCGAGGATTTGTCGGTGGTCGCGTCGGAGGGCGAAGTCCCATTTCCTGAAGGCTGCTTTGTTTGGGAGGATGGGCCTGTCGTCGATGTGCTCGCAGAAGTATGGCCTGCGGCAGCGTTGCCATGAGCATTTCCAATGGTTGTTTTTGGATTGGATTGGTTGTTCGACGACCCCGAACCTGAGCATCCGGCCCAAGTCGTTGCGCAGATGCAAATCGCGATGACGGCAGCGATTCGGCCGAATCGCGTTCCGAAATGTTTTCGAGAACACAGGGATCGACCGATTTGGTGGGGAGCGTCGATGGAAGAGGGCATTGCCACATCGCTGATGTTTGATGCTGTTGATCGGATATGCTGCAGAATGATGGTTTCCCCGAAATGAGCTACTTCTTTTCCGGGGGCTTGGCGGTGTTATTACCACCAGCATTATTGTCGGTGGGGGCCAGCGGCGAGTTGGCATTGGGAGGGGCGGGTGTGGAATTGGGTGTCGATTGAGATGGATCTTGAATTGGCGGCATGCCTTGGAAGGATGTTGCGTTCGGATCGTCTGTCGAGAACTGTTGCGATTCGAGGATTGCCAATTCGATTTGGCGGATGGCCCGACGATGGTTTTCTGCAGCGTTCAAGCGGCCTTCACGTTCAAAGTAATTCGCGAGCAATGCGTGCGACTTGAGGTCGATTGGATTGGCCCGAGATGCGACTTGGACGTACCCCGCTCCGCCGGAAGGATCGAGATGGTTCATCATCATTTCGCCCATATCGCGTCGAAGATCCTGGTTGCTGTTGTCCGTCACGAGCCGTTCGAGCATGCGGTCGACGTCCGGTCGTTTGAGTTGGCTGTCGGAAGCTTTTTGGAACAAGGCTTCACTCTCGGTGCTGTTGCCAAGTTTTGCCATGCAGCGAGCTTGGAGTTGCAAGTAAGGGAGTGCGTCTGGCCAACGCTTTAGGAGCATGGCGGCTTGTTCGCTCGCTTCTTGCACATTTCCGGATTCAAGATTTGTTTCGCAAACCAGCGCCAGCTCGGGGCTCGGAAGCTTCGAGATGTCTTTCAGCTTTTTCAGTTGCTCAGAAGCTAGGTCTGGGTAGCCGAGATTGAGCAGTGAACGCGCATACCCAGAAATCAATTCAGGCGATTCCTCGATTCCGTTTGCTTTTGCGTATTTCTCAATCCATTCAAATTCGGTTCGAGCCTCTTCGAATTGAGCCTTTTCAAGATACACCTGGGCGAGTTCCTCATGGGAGCGAGGATAATCCGATCGGATAGCGATGGATTTTTGGAAAGCAGTAATCGCTCCGTCGAGGTCGTAGTTGGCGGTGCTGGTGACCCCTTTCCAGAACTCGAGTTGGTAATCGCCTTCGAAGAGTTCGCCCCAAAGTCGAAGGGTTTGGTTAGCGCTGTTGAAATCTCCTTGCGTCATAAAGCCTTGAACGAGCGAACCTAGAACCTCAGCGCCATTCTCTTTGTAGATCAGAAGAAGTGGACCCAGGTTTTCCTTAACTTTCACCGGAACTCCGGCGGCAGAATCCATCAGGAGCAGTGGGGCGGCGGCTTGGGTTTGTGCCATCCCGCCTGTCGCAAGTTCGTCGGTAATACGTTTCACGCGTCCCCGATCGCCTATTTTTCGATAGGCATCGGCCAAGAGCCATCGCCACCCTTTCGGGGACAGCATCCATGGAGACCAACTTTCGAGCCTCGCTGCAGCGATTGCCGGTTTTCCTTGCCGGTAGAGAAGGTCACGACTGGATGCACCCACCCAAAGGTATGCTGCGAGCCATAGTGCCACCAAACAAGCGATGCCCCCAAGTAGTCCAAGGGAACGGGAGATGCCTCGCCTCTTTCGGGCACCCATCGCTCCGGTCAAGATCGACTTTCTTACTGCAAACCGCAGTTTTCCGGCCAAAGCGGAAGTTTCGAAACGCGCGAATCCAACCAACCGGCCTATGGCCCTTGGGGGGGCGAATGAATTGCACATAGTGAAAAAGAAATCCAGGAATTTCATAACGCCGGAAAGCCCGAGAATCGAGCTACCCCTAAAATATAGCTAAATCTTGGCTTGAAAGGAATTGATTGGGGAGATAAGCTTTCAGCCGCATTAGTGGGAAAAACAGGGCGGGAATCTTCGTGGATGCCCATCCTCTGTGGTGGCTTATCCTGGAATATGGAGGGGCTCCCGCTGACCTAAAACCATACCGTACCCAACATGGTACCGTTCCCGAGCAGTGTTGCTCTCGAGCAATATTGTTTTCGAACAGTATCGTTTCCAAACCATTCCGATCCCAACCGAATCGAAATGACTCTAGACAAAAGTTTGAAAGTACGTGCCGGGGCGATCAAGTCCCGCAACGTGATGACCCGCGCTGAGCGGATCAAGCGTCTCCAAGATCTCGACAAATGGACCGATGAGTCCATTGTGCTTGGAATGGCGAAAGTTCGTGTTCCGAAGATTTCTTTGAAGAAAAAGAAGAAGGTAAAGAAGGAAGACGAAGCAGACGACAAGAAGAAAAAGAAGAAGTAATCCGCCCTCAACCCCGCTCGGTAATTCGAGTTGGGTTGTCGTACGGATGGCCTCGCTGGCGTCGCCCTGCAACCACAGGGTTGGATTTGTTGTAGTCGGTCGGAAGATCGATCGATTTCCGACATCGGTGGGTTGTGGCAGGTCGATCAGAGAGTCCTCCAAGGGTGACGACAAACGCGCAGGCGGCTCAGCAAGGCCGCCTTCTTCGTTGGTTCTTCGGCGATATCTGCCGGGGAATTAGGCATCTGATGATTCGATGGACCTGTTTTCTATCCGGTCGCGTTCAAGGAGTTGGGATGCGTTTCACTGTCCGCAATCTCGCGGAAGAATTTCGTCTACGAGGGTACGTTGAAAACCGTGACGACGGTCGTGTTTGCATGGTGGTCGAGGGAGAGGAAGAGACCATGCGACGATTTCTCGAAGAGTTGCGAATCCGAGGCCCCGGGCATCTTTATGCGATTGATACCTTTCAAAGCGAAGCGTCGGGGGAGTTCGTGAATTTCTTGATTCGACGTTGAGATGTATACTGGAAGGCTGGTCCTGTCCATGCAATCCAGTTTGCGCAGGGGGCGTGCACCTTTTGGTGAGTGTGCAGCGGGACCTTCTCCGCTTGCCATCACCCACTTATCCCCGCGTTTTATACCCCGCGACCAATCCCACACACGATCCGACGGAAACTTACCATGAAACGATTGAAAGCTGGCGGAGGCTGGCAAGCTGTACGGTACACGTTCCGCAAGGGTCTCGAGTCAGGCAATCTTTGGAAAATGTATACCGCCCTGCGTTCTCGAAACGCGTGCAAAACGTGTGCGTTAGGGATGGGTGGGCAGCACGGTGGAATGGTCAACGAGCACGGATCGTTTCCCGAAGTGTGCAAGAAGTCGATCCAAGCAATGGCCGCGGATATGCAGCCAGCGATCACGGCCGATTTCTGGGCGAAACATTCGGTCTCGCAGATGAGTCGGTGGACTCCTCGGCAATTGGAAACCAGTGGGCGATTGATCCAGCCGGTTTTGGTTGAGCAAGGGTCAACGCATTACCGGACGATTACTTGGGCAGATGCATTTGATCGCATTGCAAAGGAACTCAACCGACTCAATGCAGATCAGACTTTCTGGTACTTCAGCGGGCGATCGAGCAACGAAGCTGGCTTTCTATTGCAGCTATTTGCGCGTGTCTACGGCACGAACAATGTGAACAACTGCAGTTATTACTGCCATCAAGCGAGTGGTGTTGGTTTGCAAACCACGTTGGGAACCGGGACTGCGACGGTGGTACTCGAAGATCTCGACGAGTGCGATACCGTCTTCATTATCGGCGGGAACCCACCGAGCAACCATCCACGTTTGATGACCAGTTTGATGCATTTGCGACGTCGCGGCGGTCGCATCGTGGTCATTAATCCCGTGAAGGAATTGGGGTTGGTCCGATTCAAGGTCCCCAGTGATCCACTAAGTATGGTCTTTGGAACAAAGATTGCCACGCACTACATCCAGCCTCATATCGGCGGAGATTTAGCGCTGTTGACTGGAATCGCCAAAGCCGTTCAAGAGTTAGAGGCACATGACACGCTCTTCTTAGCGGAGCACTGCAACGGGCATGCTGACTTTTTAAACGAGCTAAAAAGGCATGATTGGGATGACATCACACGAAAGTCGGGTGTCGACGCGAAAACGATTCGGGAACTCGCACAGGTCTACTCCGACAGCAAGGGTTCGATATTCTCTTGGACCATGGGTATCACCCACCACACACACGGCGTTCAGAACGTCCAAGCGATCGTGAACTTGGCTCTGATGCGAGGGATGATCGGCAGAGAAGGAGCCGGGGTGATGCCGATTCGCGGCCACTCGAATGTTCAAGGGATCGGGTCGGTTGGTGTGACACCGAAGCTCAAGGATGAACTTTTTCACAATTTAAAAAATAAGTTCGGCGTAAACCTGCCAACAACTCCCGGTCGAGATACGTTGGATTGCATGGAGGCTGCGCATCGCAGCGAATTGAAGTTTGCATTGTGCTTGGGTGGGAATTTGTACGGGTCCAATCCCGACTCGCAGTTTGCCGATGAGGCTTTGCAGGCACTGGATATGTTGGTGATGCTCAACACCACATTGAATACAGGTCATGCGAATGGACTTGCAAAAACAACGATTATCCTCCCCGTGTTAGCACGCGACGAAGAGCCTGAGCCGACTACCCAGGAATCGATGTTTAACTACGTTCGACTGAGCGATGGTGGGATTAAGCGACTGCCTGGCCCTCGCAGTGAGGTGCATGTGATCGCGGAGATCGCTAAAAGGACCTTGGGCAGATCGGAGGCCATCGACTGGGAGCAGATGCAAAAAACCAACACCATTCGTCATTGGATCTCGAAGGTGGTACCGGGGTACGAGCAGATCGATACGATCGCAGAGACTAAACACGAGTTTCAGGTTGCGGGCCGGACGTTGCATCGGGCCAAATTCAATACGAATGATGGTCGCGCGCAGTTGGTTTCTCATGAGCTACCTGAACTGAGTTCGCTCGAGAGCAATCAAGTTCGATTGATGACGGTCCGAAGCGAAGGTCAATTTAATACCGTTGTCTACGAGGATTACGATCTTTATCGCCATCAAGACCGTCGCGATGTGATCCTGTTGAACCCTGAGGACATGAAACGAATGCGCTTGGTAGAAGATTCCTTGGTGACGGTTTCAAGTTCGGTTGGCCAGATGCACAATATCCTTGCTCGCCCCTTTGAAGAGATACGTGATGGCAACGCCATGATGTACTATCCCGAATCCAATGTGCTCGTTCCTCGAGTTGTGGATCCACAATCGCGAACCCCAAATTTTAAGAATGTGGTCGTTACGATCACTCGACAAGTTGAAGCGTTGCCGGTTTAGCTTGCCGAAAGCAAACAGGCCTAAAAGTCATCCGCACGCGAAATTTACCCGATAGCTGAGTCCCTATCATCATGCCGATCAACCCCGCCTGGAAACGAGAAAATCGACCACCCCGCATCTTGATCATCGACGATGATTACGAAATCGCGACTCCGGTCAAATTCGCTTTAGAAGGTCTCGGTTACGAAGTGGTTCGTATGCCGGATGGCCAACTAGGGGTCGCCAAGCTCGAGACCTACCACCCCGATCTGATGGTGCTCGACATGATGATGCCCCGGCAGAGTGGTTTTCTTGTTTTGGAGCATTTGCGCCGAAGCAAACGGGATCAAATACGGGTCATCATGGTGACCGCCAACGAGGGGGCAAGGCACCAGACGTACGCTCGCATGCTCGGAGTCGACGAATACATGCACAAACCATTCTCAATGGATCAGTTGGTCGCAACGGCACAGCGACTTCTCGAACTTCCATTTCCTGATGCCGCCGACGCTGAGGATGCTTAACCTCGCGTGTTGGTCGAAAGGGCCGCCCGAGCCGAATAAAAAATCTGAAAGATTTCTAGAGGTTTAGCCTAGTCAAGTTTGGCTAATAGTGTTGGAATTATGTTCATACACACGCACGATTCCTCACACCATTTTTCCTCTCGAGCTGTCCTCTGGATTTTTCTTACTCATCGTCGAGGTTTATGCGAATGCGATCGAATTTTTTGCGAGGCAACTCGCGGGCATGCAATCGTGGTTTTACGTTGGTTGAGCTCCTCGTGGTAATCGCGATCATCGGTATTTTGGTAGGGCTACTGCTGCCGGCCGTTCAGGCGGCCCGAGAAGCTGCTCGACGGATGAGTTGCAGCAACAACATGCGGCAGATTGGATTGGCAATTCATAACTTTGAATCGGCCCGCAAGCGATTGCCGCCATCGAGTATCAACTTGAGCGGAACGGGTGCCGCGAGTGCTGTTGTTCGGTCTGAATTGCGAGAGTTTCGCAAGGATGGAACAGACGGAAGTCAGAATGGTCATTACGCCAACCAATGTTTCCTAACGATCATTCTCCCATTCATCGAAGCCACCAATGTATTCAATGCACAGACTGCTGGATCCGCTGGTGGATATAGTGTGAAGTTGGATTGGTGGGCTCTCCAGAATCGCGCTGCGGCGTCGACCCCGATCGCTTTGTACCTTTGTCCGTCGTCACCGGGTCCTGACAAGTTCCTCGATACAACGCGATTGAGAACCTCAGATCGGAATCGCTTCGCCGGTTCGGCGGGAGATTGGAAGCCTGCGCTTACGGACTACATGGCGGTGAACCGTGCTAACTGGAACGGTAGCGGTGCGGTTTGGGATGCGATTATGCAAGGCAACCCGACGTATCCGGGAGATAGCGGTGTTCGAGGTGGAATGGCTACCAACGAGTTTACTCGATTGGCAGCGATCCTCGACGGGTTGAGCAATACCATTACCATTTCCGAAGCAGGTGGTCGCCCAGCACGTTGGAGCGCAGGTAAGCGGCTTGAGGAGTACGCCGGTGGTACTGCACCATACATGAACGGCCCGTGGGCGCACCAAGGGAACGACATTGCGGTGGATGGTTCGTGGTTCAACAATAGTGCTGTCCCACCTCAGTTTGCGAATATCACGTCGGTAACTGCGGCGAACGCGGCGAACAAGTGCAGCATTAACTGCACCAATCAAGGTGAGATTTACTCCTTCCACTCGAGCGGGTCGCATGCCGTCATGGGGGACGCATCGGTGCAGTACTTGAGCTCTTCGATCGATCTGAAGGCGTTGATGCTGCTGTGCGCTCGAGCCGACGGAAATACCATCAATCCCGAATCGCTCAATCAATAGTCAGCAAAAGCCGAATCGGTTCAGCCCTGATTTTCAATCGTGAGCGTTTTACCCATCAGCTCTCTTCGGAGGGCTGATTTTTTTGGTGAGAGCCAAAAGAGTAGTCGCGTTTGTACGGCGAATCCGAAGCGGTGCAGCGTTTACGTTCGCGATGTTTTTGGGAGCTGCTGCTTGGAAGAGGATGTTACTACCTGACGGAAAACTTCCCTGAATGAGTTAGAAATGCTTTCAGGGCGGTGGGCCTCGCACAGCCCGGCCAATCGCGCAGATTCTTCTTGATCGGTAATCTCACCGAGCGCTTGGGTTTCTCCAGGTTGTTGGCTAACCAGGATTAGCTTTGAGCCGAACCGCAATACGTACAGTTGCTGGCGAGGCCCCATCGTTGATCGTCCAAGTACTTCAATGACTTCGTTGGGAAGTTTCTGAAACTGTTTTGGCTGAGATTTTCTGAGCATCACTACTGCGAACAGGAATAAGCACACGACGAGGATGAGCGACAACGCCATCGACAACGTTGCTGCCCATGGAGATCTCGGTGCCTTTGCACGAGGGTCTTCCGTGGTTCCTGGTCCTTTTAGCTCAAGAGGTTGTTGTTCTGGCGTTTTCACCGCTGATGCATTTGGCAACGATCCAGAGGAAGTCTTTGTTCCCGATTCGAGTCGGGGAGGGATCGAGTTCCACGAGGCGGCGGGTTGTACTTGGGGGGGAGGAGGCAATGCATTAGGATCGCTGACACGCATAGGAGAAGTGCGAACTAACGACGGTTCGCCCGGAGGGTCCCCGTAAACCATGCTTGAGGATGCAATGTTCAATAAGTAGGTGGCGGAGACGGACCAAGTTGCTATGCGAAGTAGCAGCTTCCAAGTGCTGGTGCAGTGCATTGCTAAAACAGGTGGTATCATTGGATAGAATCACTGCCGATTAATTCGGCAACACGTACACAAAAGTTGTCGTTGAGGACTAAGACTTCGCCACGTGCCACCATGCGGCCGTTCACGAATATGTCGACAGGATCTCCAGCTAGTTTGTCGAGTGTCACCACGGAACCTCGTCGAAGTTGAAGGATTTCGTCGAGATTCATACGGGTGCGTCCCAGTTCGATTTTCAAATCGAGCGTAACATCCCGTAGCAGGTCCATCGAAACTTTTTCCGGCGGTCCACCTTCGCCAACAAGTTCTTCGAGATTGAATCGAGCCACTTTTGGGGTGCGAAGTGACTGCTCCACATCCTTGAGAGCCGATTCCGCTTGTTGCAGTACCGCTTCGGCATCGGCAGCGCTGCGACCTGTTGGAGCAGACGAGGTGTCCTGTCCGGCTGATGTGCTGGTGGAATCCGGATTCGTAGCGGCTTGTGGGTCGATTGCCATACAGCGTCCATGCTGATGAGAGTTATGTTCGAAAGCATCCGTTGGAACGATGCTGTGCTCACCACAAGTGTCGTCGTTCCGTCGTGGTCCATGACTGCCTGTAAGACAACCATGCTTGAAGCGCCTGACGACGTAAACTGCGGGCTTGTCAGTCTTCGTTAATTCTTAGTCTTCGATGACTTGGTAGTCGTTGAAGCCGATGCTCAAAAGGATCGGTTCGCCGAGCAACTCGGTACTTGTCGCCAAAATACTTCTCTGAATCAAGCCCAGTTGGTTTTCCTGGAGTTCTGAGAGGCTGGTATTGCGGATTTCCAGGATCAACCGATGGCGAAAGCGGAATTTGCGTTCGTCATAGAGTGCTTGCAATCGGTCTTGGTCCGAAGCATTGAGGGTCCCGAAGAGCCGAAACTCGACACGGTAGCTATGGTCTGCCCCAGGGGGGACGAACGACACGCTGTAGGAGTCGAGGTCGAACTCGATGATCTTCTCGATTTTCGACGATTTGTCGGAGTGGGCCGAGTCGATTTCTTGAGCGGCAGAGATGAGCCTTGCCTCGGCAAGGGCTGCGACCTCTTCACCTGAGGGGACCATAAAGAAAAACACTAGCGTTTCAACAACAACGACGATGCTGACAAACGCGACGATCATCGCTTTGCTGGCAATACCACTTTTGGGACTTTTTTCAGCATGCTTTCCTGGAGCAGTTCCCTTGTCAGCAGCCGCGTCATGCCCTTTTTTCTTGTCAGACATAATCTCACTTCATTCGTCGGGAAAATAACTCAGGTACCAAGAATACCGTAGGACACGGACAGATGTTCGAAGAAGTCTGGAAAAGGTCCGGCGACATATTTTCGGTGCTCATTCCGCAAAATGGATCGGGTTGAACGATTGTGCCGCCTGTAGCGACTTTTTTCAGAACGCAAGACGCACTCTTTCTGGTAACATGCTCCAGGATTGAACATGCACTGACCCAAAGTTCGGGCGGTACATAAAGACAAGTTTGCCGCTAGAAGGATGGTTACTGTGGACGAGGCGATTTTCAGCCAGACAGTATGTGTGCTTTTGGATTCTTGCCCAACGCTCGACGACGTTGCCGCAGTCTTGTCGGACTACGACATCACTGGTCGAAACGATGGTAGTGAGGCTTGGGAGTTCAGCGGTCCAGCCTTGATCATCGCCTTTCGACCCGAAGTGAATGGCTATGCAGTACTCGATGTCGTCGATCGTCCATGGCCGGATGATATGGGGTTTGAGAACGACAACGCTCTGCTTCATAGTGCTTGGAAAACCGGCCAATTTGGCCAGTATTCATTCCCAGGTTCTTTGGAACGCGCCGCGGAGCAATCTTGGGGATGGGCGGAGGGAAAAGAGGTTGCCGCCAAGTCGAAAGCGTTCATGCGAGTACGATTCAGCTATGTATTAGGGAAAGAAGATGATGACGGCGAGTGGCTACCCGAAGACTACGATCCGATCGCCGAATTGGAATTTGCAACCACGATGGTTTCTAAGTTGCTGACACTCCCCCAAGCCTTATGCTATTTCAATCCCGGCGGTGAGGTGCTGCGGGACCTTAATACCCTAGACGAGAGTATCGAACTGTGCGCAGAACATGAGATTCCCACGGTCGATCTTTGGGCCAACGTCCGTTTATTTCGTTTCGATGATGATTGGGCGATGATGGATACGGTCGGCAACGGGCAATTAGGCGCCGTCGACGTCGAGGCGTGCTTCAATGCCGATGTCTATGATTACAACGGCGTCGATCAATTGTTGAGAACAGTATCGATGTATTTGGTTGGCGGCGAAGAGTTTGAAGAAGGGGAGATGATCGAAGACGACGAGGGATTGTCGTGGAAGATCTCTGTCCACAGCGATAGCTTGTGCGACCCCCCACGCGAGGTACTGAGGTTGTTGCCTGACGATGGCAGGACACCACCTGCAGAACTTACGGAAGATCCATCCGACGAATGATATGTCGTTGGACCGATGGATCATCATCTCGGAGCGTGCCGTTGACGGTAGTACTTAAGGCCGGGGATGAAAAAGCATAATCCTGCTACGGTCCCGAAGACGAGGTGAGCCATGCTGGGAAAGAGGATCATCACTGCCGTGGTCGCGAACAAGCATGCTGCTTGGACGTAAAAGGCTCCGCTGAGGATCCCTGCCTTAATGGTGAACATCATACCGGTGATGACTGCTAGTAGCGGGGTCAGGGTCAGGGGTTGTAATTCCAGTCCCCACTCCACGGGAAACAGTGCACCAATGCCGATCATGCTCGCTCCCCAGACATGGGCGATTTGACGTTCCACAAACGTGACGGGGCCCATTCGACGGCGCATGGCCCAGAAAACGGCCGCCCATGCACCCAAACCTACTGTCCACAACAGTGCAAATGCCCAGCGGTTGGCACCGTACCAAGCGAGGATTTCGGTAAGCAAGCATGCGGTAAAAAGAACCAGCGAGTGCCACATCCATAACATGCCCCAATTTTCCAAGACCGGAGCATGGTGAGTCTCGCGGAACCAACGAGCGACGATTTGAGCGAACTGTCCTGAGCGAGCCGAAATCGGCTCATCACGCAAGTATGCAGAAAGATCTTCGGCGAGGTTTTGAGCCGTTGCGTAGCGTAAGTCGGGTGGTTTTTGCAAGCAACGTACGACGATCATTTCCAAATCGCGGTCGACTCTGGAATTGAGCAATCGAGGACTCGGTGGATCTTGTTCCAGGATCTGCAACAGTACATCCATGGTTGTCTTTGCGGCAAACGGTGGACGCCCTGTCAACGCGTGGTAGAGTACTGACCCGAGGCTATAAATGTCGGACGCGGGACCGATGGTACCCATGCGCCCACTGGCTTGTTCGGGGCTCATGTACGTCGGGGTACCGAGCACCACGCCGGTTCGAGTCAACGATTCTGCGGAATCGGTTTGTTTTGCTAGACCAAAGTCGGTTAGGCGAGCATGGCCAGACTCATCGATCAAGATGTTGGATGGTTTGATGTCCCGGTGCAGAATGCCGGAGTCGTGTGCGAATTGAACCGCTTTAGCAACGCTTTCGATGTGGCGAACGGCTTGGCGTTCGTCGATTTCCCCTGAGTTGATCAATTCCAAAAGGGTGCGACCTTTCAGGTACTGCATGGCGAAGTAGGGGCGACCATCGATCTCCCCGACATCGTAAACTGGAACGATTGCGGGATGTTGCAATTGTGCCGTCGCGCGAGCTTCGGCAAAGAATCGCTGCCTTTCCAGGTCGGAGGCTAATCGATCCCTAAGGATCATCTTGATGGCGACTTCCCGGCCGAGGCTCAACTGGATGGCTCTGTAGACAACACCCATACCGCCGCGACCGATCTCTTCGACGAGTTCGTAGTCACCTAGGATGCATGGAAGAGGCATTTGCCAATTGCCGGAGTCCGCTTGCGACTTTCCGCCACTCGCAATTTGGTGCGCTTCATGGCTACCGACGGCATTGGTGACCAATACCGTGCCCCAGAGAACCATCAGGTCGGACTCGAAATCCGGATGAGATTGGCAGACCTGGTGGATGTCCACCGGTTCACCGCGCTGCAGTCGGTCCGCCAATTCGGCCACGAGCGACGCCAATTTGAGTTCTGCATCGGAGGGAGGCTGGTCGTCGTCGGCTTGACTGGCGGCGTTTTGTTGAGAAAGGGCTGTTTGGAGGAAGTCTGCCGTCGGCTCCCAACCGAGTTGTGATGGCCGCGACTTCATTCGCGCAGTTCCTTGTGAAGGTCTGGCAGGCTTTCAATCACTTCTCGAAGGCGTTTAACAGCACGTAAATATCTCATGCTTGCGGCGGGTTCCGACAGACCGAGCGCTTGTGCGATCTCTTGGTTGTTGAGTTGCTCGTAATGCCGCATCAATATCACTTCGCGATCACCATCGCGGAGGTGCTGAATCGCTAGCTCGATATGCCTTGCCAGTTCTCGTTGGGTGGCCGCGGCGGCCGGCGTGAGGGCAGCGTCCCGAAACTGGTTCGCTAACTCCATGGTGGATTGGTCAGGTTGGTTCTGGCCGCCTCCCATCGCTTGCTCGCGATCGATGCTCCGTTTGGCCGACAAGCGGTGGCGACGATGGGCATCGATGATCCGATCTTTAGCGATTTGCCGAATCCAAAGGTGGAACGGTATCGACGGGTTATTGACGTAATCCACGAGACGACGATTGGCTTCGATCAACACGTCTTGGACGACGTCGCTCACGTCGAGCCGTTGCATAATTCGTTGATCGAGTCGGATTGCGATCATCCGACGCAGGGAGTCACGGTGACGGCCGAGGAGTTCCTCGACCGCGTTCTGCTGTCCCTCTCGGACATTCAGAAGAAGTTCGGCTGTGGCATCGCCGTCCGGCCAGATGGATTTTGTCATGCACCCTCAGTGTCCAATTACAACCTGCGTAACGCTACTACTAGTTTAGTCGAACGTCTAGAGGCAGCGGGTCTCTTAAAAA
The DNA here is from genome assembly GCA_016872635.1 of Planctomycetota bacterium. GTDB lineage: Bacteria > Planctomycetota > Planctomycetia > Pirellulales > Pirellulaceae > JBKCUI01. The sequence goes on from VGZN01000016.1 coordinate 17,076, forward strand.
CGGCCAAGTAGGGGTAGAATCGACGAAATCGATCGAGAAAAGGAACGTTTCCTAGGATATTTCGACGTGTCGAGGGGCCGCGAGGGATCGGGTTTTTGGAGAAGATGATGGCGATCCCAGAGATTCAGCAAACCGGTTCAGTGATTCGGATCAGCCCCGAGGTGGATGTTCCCACCACGCCTCGAGTCCGGCGTCTGATCGATACGGCTGCCTTCCGGCGGTTGGCGAGAATCAGTCAGTTGGGATTGGTCGGGTTGGTTTACCCAGGCGCAACCCACAGCCGATTCGAGCATTCGCTCGGGGTTTATCGCAATGCCCTTGAGTTTTTAAAACAACTCGCGAGCGACACCAAGGCACCAATGGTTTTTAGCGAACACGATGCCTCGTTGTTCGTCGTCTCCGGGTTATTGCACGACATCGGCCACTGGCCATTCTGCCACGCGATCGAGGATATTCGTTTAGTCGATTTCCCAAAGCACGAGGTTCTTGCGACCCGTCTGCTCGAGCATCGAGAGTTGGCGGAACTGCTCCGCAAGGATTGGGATTTAGATCCTTCGGAGGTGGCTGCATTTTTGGACCCGCATGGCGTCCGCGAGATGGCAAAGCAACCCCATGAGGCAAGTGCAAACCATATTTCGGATAGTCATGCTATCCTGTGCTCCATGCTCAGTGGCCCTGTCGACATCGATAAACTGGATTACCTAGAACGGGACTCACTCCACGCTGGTGTCCCTTATGGAAGAAACTTTGATCGCAATCGGTTGGTTCATTCCTTATGCATTGATCAACCGCGAAACCGAATCGCTATTTCGGAGAAAGGACGCACCGCGGCTGAAATGATGGTCTTCGCACGTTATGTGATGTTCAGCGAAGTTTATTGGCATCATGCAGTACGCAGCGCGACAGCGATGATCCAACGGGCGGTTTTTGAAATGCGAGATTCGATGGATTTGGTCGGGGCATGGCTGGAAATGGACGAGGCGACGATGACGGAATCGCTTTTGGAAAATTCGAGAGGGAAGCCGTGGGAGTCGTGTGTTCTCGGATTGTTTGGCATGAGGCGGTCTCTTTTTAAACGAGTCGCTCAATTCGATCGACTCGTCGAATCGGATTTGCATAGTGCTCTAGCCCGTCGTCCATACCAAGACATCGTCGAATTGTCCCGAGCCTTGGGCGAAGTATTCAGTAAAGAAACCGGTGTTGCATTCGGACGTGACGATGTGCTTATCGATGCACCGCCAATGAAATTGGAAGTGCAGTTTGATTTGAGAGTACGGATGCGGGACGGGAGTTTTCGCAATCTGGTTGAACTTTCACCTGTGGTACAATCGCTCGCGACGGAACAGTTCGATGCCCTCGTAAAACGAGTCCGCGTTTTCGTCGCGCCTCACTTGAAGCATGCATTGCGAAACGTCCGTGTTGCTGACCGACTGCGCGAATTGATCTGCTAACGGTTTTTCAGGACAGATAGAAAGGGTTGATAGGACCGAAACGAAGCAGAGGGACTTGGATTTTCCCTCATTCTTCAGGGTTCGAGCCGATGGGCTTGGTTGACAAACACAAGCACGTGAGAAACACTAGTCAGTGTGCGAGACGGCGGCCCTGTCCTTGCGTTCGTGCTTCTTGTTGCTCGATTCAGGGGCGTGGACTGGCTGATTTACCGGTTTTTTGGCCAATTTTTAGAGCTGCACTCCCCGCCACCATGCTGAATATCCCTTCCGTTTACAGATCGAAAGAGATTATCATTCCCCGACGCCGTTAGGCTTTGGGGAGCAGTTTGGCATCACGTCCTGTGCTTGTTATTACTGTGTTTCTAACAAACCCCTGTAGCCTGACGCTCCAGGGGTTTTTTTGTTGATAACCCGTTCGCGAACCACAATCACAATGACCACACGATCTATCCACATCTACGATACAACGCTGCGCGATGGTACCCAAGGCGAAGGAGTGAGTTTGTCGCTCCAAGACAAACTGAATATCGCGTCGCGCCTTGCTGAGATCGGAGTCGACATGATCGAAGGGGGATATCCGCTTTCGAACGAAAAGGACGCGATGTTCTTCCAGCGCGCCCGCGAATTGAAGTTGGGGAATAGTCAACTATCTGCATTCGGTATGACGCGACGACGAGGGATGAAAGCGGCAGACGACCCTGGAATCAAGGCGCTCGTTGCAGCACAAACGCCGGTGATCACACTCGTTGGTAAGTCGTGGGACTTCCACGCCACGGAAGTACTCGGCGTTTCCCTCCAAGAGAACTTGGACATGATCAGTGAAAGCGTGGAGTATCTTTCGAAATACGCGACAATTGTTTACGATGCCGAGCATTTTTTCGATGGATACAAAGCCAATCGCCAATACGCGCTTTCGGCCGTCGAAGCTGCAGCGAGAGCGGGGGCGAAGTGGATCGTATTTTGTGACACCAATGGAGGTTCACTCCCCGAGGAAGTCGCCACTATCGTTGCCGATGCCAAACGGCATTTGAGCCCATGCGGGGTTCAATTGGGAATTCACTGCCACAATGATGGCGATCTTGCGACCGCGAATTCGCTCGCTGCGATCGATGCCGGATGCGATCAAGTCCAAGGGACTATGAACGGGATCGGCGAACGTTGTGGCAATGCGGACTTGGTTTGTGTGATTTCCAACCTGCAGTTCAAAAAGAAAGGATATGAAACCCTTGGTGGTGGACCGCTGGATCATTTGACCGAGCTATCTCGCTACGTCTATGAGACTGCAAATCTAGCACCTCGCAGCAGCCAACCGTTCGTCGGACGGAGCGCTTTTGCGCATAAAGGGGGCATGCACGTTCACGCAGTCAATAAATTCGCTCACACGTATGAGCATATGGATCCAGCGTTGGTAGGGAACGAACGCAGGATCTTGGTGAGCGAGCTTTCTGGACGCTCCAACATCGCTGCGTTGACCCAAGACCATCAAATCCCCAACGACCGAGAGTTGCTCGATAGGATCCTGGCGCAAGTTGTCGCCAAGGAGAATCAAGGCTACCAGTTCGAAGCCGCGGAAGCTTCCTTTGATCTATTGGTCAAGCAGTGTTCAGGGCAGTACACGCCCCATTTTGAGACGATCAAGTACCAGATCCTTGCAGGCGACCTCGATACCGAGCGAAATCAGACGTACGCAGAGGCGATCCTGAAGCTTCGAGTTGGTGAGGAAGTGTGCGTGGAGGCTGCTGAGGGACATGGGCCGGTGAACGCAATGGACGCGGCTCTTCGAAAGACATTAGCGCCATTCTTCCCCTGCGTCGAATCGATGCGATTGATGGATTACAAAGTTCGCGTGGTGAACAGCGAAGCCGGAACCGCAGCAAGAATTCGTGTCAACATCGAAAGCGTAGACGATCATGCATCCTGGCGAACCATCGGTGTTAGTGAGAATATCATCGAAGCGAGTTGGGCGGCTTTAGTCGATGCAGTGGAATACAAACTTCATCGCGAGAGCAAATAGTTTCACACTGATTCGAATCGATAACCCGGCGTCCATGCAAACCTCAACCATTCAATAATGATTCGAGATGCTGAGTTGCTCTTTCGAAGGGGACAACTCCTACAAATCGAGCCGCGGTAGCTTGGCAATTCATACGAATGCGTTCCGATTCGAGTAGTTCGCGAATCAATCTACCAATGGATGGCGCTATGAAACGCAATGGATTCATTCCTCCACCAACTCCCAGTTGTTGGACCCGATTCAAGTTGTCGGGCTGATCGTAGGAAAGTGGCATGATGATCTGCGGGATACCAGCTCTTAGGCATTGAGAGACCGTGCCGACGCCACCGTGATGGATCGCCACCGCACATCGGGGAAGGATTAATCCGAACGGTGCATAATCGAAATGACGCACCGCTGAGGGAAGTGAGTCGGGCAGTTGCTCTGGAAATCGGGTCAACAGGATCGCGCGCCGATTGAGTTGATGGCATGCATTTATGGATTCGGTGAAGAATTTCTTGGCATGCCTATTCCCTGTACCCGGAGTGATTACCACCGGCGGGGTGCCATCCTTGAGAAAATGATCCAGTTCTGGGCTGATTCCCGACACGGTACTTTCATCCCAAAGAGGAAACTCGCTGAGCGATAATTGCGATGGCCAATCGGCAGCCGGTTCGGCGAACCAACTTGGGAACAAGCCAAGCATGCTGTCCGGCGAGTTCCACCAACGAGACAATCGATCGATGGGTGGCAATCCAACCTCGCGCCGAAGTGCGTTGGTGGCTGGCCCCGCCACACGATCCACCAGTAATTTTTCCCCGAGCCGCATTTGGAAGCGACGAAGCCACATTGGTTGCCATGAGTGCGAGATGATCCCTGGCAGGACAGGCGGGCGAATATCACTAAAGATGAAGGCAGGTTGCAAGTGAACGGTTACCAAGGGGGATCGACGAGATGGGTCCACTCGCCGAGCGTTGATCTTCTCGGTTGCGATTCGGGCCCCGAACCCAAGTCCATTCGCGATGACGACCGTAGATCGAGTGCGACAACGATCGAGCACCAAATCCATTTGGCGTTTCATGATCCTTTGGATTCCGAATCGGAAAAGGGTGGCAAAACCGTGCAGCGGATTCCAAAGCCCCGGTTGCTGCGAAACCTCGAGAAACTCGTCCGCAGACCCCAATTCGGAAAAGGGTAGACCGCAACGGCGAATCAATGACTCGAAGTAACCATTAGTGGCTATTTCGACATGGTGCCCGCGTTGCTGCAGAGCGAGCCCTAGACCCACGAACGGATGCACATCACCAGCGCTCCCGAACGGTAACAGCAGGAAATGCTTGTGCGGAGTCTCGTTCATGGCAGTTGGATCCGAAGTTGATTTTGGGCGTAGCCCTATTTTTGTGGGAATGAGACGCCCTGAAGTGGTTCAAGGATACCGTGAATGCTTGTAGCAAAATGAGACAGTTCAGCGTATACTGGGCATCGTTCCATCAGCCTCATGGACCTTTCGATTGCCATTATGTCGACCTATCTTGTCGTCACCCGCGGAAGCGACCCAAACTCCCGATTTCCCCTCAATTTTCAGATAGAAAATCGGATTGGTCGCGGGTTGGAGTGCCAAGTGCAACTCAACGATCCGCAGTGCTCGCGCGTCCACGCAAAAATCGTCTCCGAGGAAGGTCGATGGGTGATTGTGGATGCGGGGTCACGCAACGGTACCTTGGTAAACGGTTCCAAGGTGGACACGGCTGTGCTCGCAAGTGGAAATCGGATTCGTATTGGAAACACCGATTTGCAGTTTGTCGACGATTCGATCACTGACGACGTCACGGTGGAACGGATCAACCTATCGCATGACCTGTTGTCGCCAGATGGTGTCAGTATCGCAGATGGCATCGCAACTGGGATGACCGCGTTTCTGCAGTTGCGCAATGCAGGTAGGGTCGACGATCTCGCCGATCTTCATCAGTTGTCGGTGAAATGTATTTCGATTTCACAAGGGGACGAATTGGCGAAGATTGCGATCGAGGTGCTGAGGACACGAACCCAAGCAACCGTTGTTGCATTTTTAGTTGCGAATGAGTACGGCCGTTTGGATGTGCAGCATCAGCACCCTTCGTCGAATGATACGAAGATCGTGCTGAGCGATCGGTTGACAGAGATGGTGTGCAAGCAGTCGAAGGCTGTTTGGATGAAGAATGAAACAAAGCCTTCGACGGATGGGCCCATGCGTCACTATGCGGACGCGGTTTGCGTGCCTCTGATCGACCCCAGTAGAACTACGGGTGATAGCAAGACAATCGGCGCTATCCATCTGTATCGCGAGAAGGAAGTTTTCCAGTCCTTTGCCTTCGATTTTGCCATCGCAGCCGCGAGTATCTTGTCGGTGGCACTCGTGCGTGCACGATCGGCAGAGTTGTTGCGAATTAGCCATGATCGATTGCAAGATAAGAACGCTGCGTTCGACGAGTTATTGGGCGAAAGCACGGTCATGAAGGAACTGAAGGAGCGTGTTTCGCGCGTGGCTAGGGCTTCGGGTAGCATTCTGATCCGGGGTGAGAGTGGTTCTGGAAAAGAATTGGTCGCCCGCGCCATCCATCGCGCAAGCCCTCGGGCGGACCGTCCGATGCTGAGTGTCAATTGCGCCGCAATTCCGGGGGAGTTGATGGAAAGCCAATTGTTTGGCCACGTCAAAGGAGCATTTACCGGCGCGGATAAAGATCACATTGGCTGGTTTCAACAAGCCAACAACGGTACATTGTTTCTCGACGAAATCGGCGAAATGACATTGGATGGCCAAGCCAAATTACTTCGTATTCTCGAAGGCCACCCATTTTTACCGGTGGGAGGTCGCAAAGAGGTAAGGGTTGATGTTCGAGTTATCGCAGCGACCAATAGGGATCTTAGCGATTTTGTGGCTGAAAAACGGTTCCGTGAAGATTTGTACTATCGATTAAGTGTTTTTGAGATCAGCGTTCCTCCGCTTCGGCAACGAGGTTCCGACATCGGGCTTCTAGTCGATCACTTCTTCGAGCACTTTTCGAGACTTCATGGGCGCTCAGGGCTAACACTTAGCAACGCTGCTCGGGAAAAGATGCTTCAATACTCTTGGCCTGGAAACGTGCGTCAATTGAGAAACGTAGTCGACAGCGCAGTGGTGCTCGCTGTCGGTAATGAGATTCGTGTAACCGACCTCACCCTGCAAGAAGCCAAATCAGACGAGTTCGATACGTTGAATATCGAGCAGTGGGAACATCGACTCATTCAAGAAGCACTTCGACGGACGCGAGGCAATATTCCGGAGTCGGCGGAACTGCTGGGCATATCCCGCGCAACGCTCTATCGTAAGTTAGAGACGTACTCCATCAAACGCGACGACTACCAGTAACACAATTCGTTGTCATTGCCAGTATTTTATCTGACGAAAACTACCTGAATTGCGTTCCGTATTGTACCCGCTGGCCAGCAATTTCTATTCGACCAGCGCCTTAGATTTCACACTGGTGTCTCTCGGAGTCTTGCCGAAGTATTCTCCTCCGGGATATGGACCGGCTTCATGGTAGCTTTCGAGCGAGTTATCGACATCCTGCTCAAGCGGATCAGTGGACTCATGCCTCTTTCTGCGAAGTGCGATATGTTAAAACTCTTTCAGCATGTTTTGTGGAATCTTTCATAGATTTAACTTTTTTTGAGGACGCCGAGCCTGTGTTTTGCTGTGCTCACTCTCCTCGATCCTCAAGTAGGTCGCATAATGATTGATACGTTGCTGAGTCGCTGGTCTAAAACCCTTGTCCATTTCTAAGTGAATCGTCCTGGAAAACGACGGCGGAGCGTCGTGCTAGTGCGCCTTTGAAGGCGTTTAATCCGTTGGGTGCAAGTCCCGACCAGGGTAACGTTACCGCCCTGTATCCGACAGTGGTAACTGCATTTCCGTAAGGAAAGGTGGAGAGCAACCTGAGGAGAAATTCCAGTCCGTAGCGTAAGCGAACTCGATTCGGCCAAACCTGTCGGGGAGAATCCTAGTAAATTTCGAACCCTTTTCTACGCGACGGCCATTCTGCAGTCCCTTGGACTTGCCCGCAGAATAGACGTAGAGGATCTGCTTTGGGTGCAGTAACGCGCCGATGCCAAAGCAGGGAGATGGTAATGCGGTGGTTGGAGACGGAATGGAATGAAGATTAAACGAGATAAGAAGGGATATCCATTCATGATGAAGGTAGATCGGATGTTGCGAGACCAGCCTCCCCCATAGGGCCACCGGGCGCACGTAGATCGCATGAATGGAAGTCAGAGTCGTCATAGTAGCGATGAAGCCAAGACAACATAACTTGGTCGAGCAAAGGGCGACAGGAAGGTAGATGCAATTATGAGCAAACCGCGAAAACGAGCAAAGAAGTACGTAGCGATCACAGTGCCATTTACGGCTACACCGATCGTGGAGCCACCGGCTATTGGCCAATGGGCTTCGTTCGCAGTTTGGACAGAAAGCATGCTGACGACACTTTTAGACGATAAGGTGAGAGGAGGAAAAT
>VGZN01000017.1 GCA_016872635.1 Planctomycetota bacterium
AATGGTTTCACTCAAGTCGTCCCAAGCCAATACATCCAATGTCGGTTTGCGACGATAAAGGGATACTACAAACGCCAAAGCGATTGCTGCTTCGCAAGCGGCGATCGTCAGAACCATGATCGCGAGTACTTGGCCTTGCAGGTTTTGATGGATTTTCGAGAAGACGATCAGGTTCAGACTGACCCCAGAAAGCATTGTTTCGAGGGAGAGGAACATCAAGATCAATGATCGCCGAGTCAGAAAACCGACCAATCCGATCGCGAACAGCACACCACCAAAGATCAGTAGGTTTTGAGAGTCGATATGGTTCACGAGACACCTTCTTCCGGCTTTTGAGCCAATGCGATGGCACCGATAGTCGCAACGAGCAGCACCGTCCCTGCCAGTTCGACGGCAAGCAGGTAGTCCGTGTACATTGCTCGTCCCAATCCCGAGGTTTTGGATGGAACAAACCCGGCAGATTCTGCGGCGTTCATTCCTGGTTGCGGTACAGGAGCCAGTTCTGACTCTGGATTATTGGCGATAGCTGCCAAACTCCGGGAGCGTGTTAGATCCATTTTTGTAGGAAGTATTTCTCCTTGATCGGAGACGCTCCAGGTGATGGTGATAAGTAGCGCGGTCGCGATGAACGCGGCTATGGCTGGGCGGATCAGTTCGACGTCGTAGATCCTGAGTTTTGTCTGCTGGGCGAACATGAGTACGAACAGGAAGATAATGATCGTTGCACCGGCGTAAACGATCATGGTCGCAGCGGCGATGAAGTAAGCATGCTGCATGAAAAGGATACCGCATGTCGAAAGCACGCACGTCGCGAAGCCGAGTGCTGCATGGACTGGCTCGCGAGCGACGATGAACCCGAGTCCACCACCGGCTGCTACCAAGCAGAAGCACATTTTGATGACGGGTTCCAAGTAGTCCGAGTAGGAGTTTTCAACGGGAAAGGTCGTTGGCTTTGGGATCGCAGAAAAGGCCATGATGCAGGCGATACCGAAAAGCGATGCCCCTGCGATTGCGAGAGGCTTGGAGCGGACGACTCCGCGTTGCAAGCACCAATAAGCAACCGCGCCGACCACGAGGACCAACAGCATCGCCTTCGAAAAGTGACCGTCGATTTGCAATCCGGTCACCAAAGGCAGATTGCTTGGATCAAACGCTTGCTGCGCCAGCGGCCAAGCGAGTGTCAAACTTTCCATGGACGGTGTTCCCAAAGTTCGTTTTCTAAGATGCAAAAGTAAGTGAAACGATAGATCGCAGCCTCGCTAGCGATCGCAATCAACGTGGCGAGTTTACCCGTGTTTTCCGCGACCTGGAGGTGGAGGTCCCTGACGACCTGTCGGTGCTACTTCCGATGCCGGACCGAGTGTACCCCGGTTGGTTCGAACAGGGTCCTTTCCAGACTTGACGGTCTCGTCGAATACCGAAAGGAGCTTTTCCTTGTCGAACACCATTTCAGTGCGAGTAAGACCGGTCAGATCGTAGACACTGGTCAGTTCGATCGCATCGACAGGGCATGCTTCTTCGCACATGCCGCAGTAGATACAACGCAGTTCATCGATGGTGAATGTCGCAGGGAATTTGTCGCGATCCTTCCAATGGGGATCATCTTTGGGCGCAGGTGCTGCGATGATTTCAATGCAATTGGCAGGGCAAGCCGTTTGGCACATATAACAAGCCACGCACTTCACGCGACCTTGTTCATCGCGATTGAGGCGATGGACCCCGCGATAGTTGGGCGGAATTTCTGGTTCGACCTCGGGGTACTGGCGTGTCGTCGGTTTGCCGGAAACAGCATGACGGACCGCCGTGGCCAACCCTGAGACGATCGCGGGAAGATACAGCGCGTCGAGCATGCCGAGTTTCGGCTCTTCGCCCCACTTAACGGTTTTTGTCTTTTTGTTACTCATACGACATTGCTCGCGATTTCGAGAGAACGCTTCGCTCCGAGTTCAGTTTTGCCATCGAGGCATTGAATTGAGTGGCGCTGTAATACGCTGCGATCACCGGTAGAGCCGCTGTCACAACCAGCAAGTGCTTTGGTAGATCGAGAGAAAGCACGATGGCGACCCCGATCAAGTTTACCAGTGCCAGTGGGATCAATCCCTTCCATGCCAACCCCATCAATTGGTCAAAGCGGAATCGGGGCAGAGCCCAGCGAAGAAGCATGATCAGTGCAACGACGCACGATACTTTTAACACCAATACCAGTAGACCGAGAAGCATGTAGGTCAGCGATGCCCCTTCGGGTGTGGATGGGCTAGGGATTCCTGGGCAGCTCCATCCGCCGAAAAATAGCAAGGCTGTCAAGAAGCTGACGGTTACGATGTGGGTGTATTCCGCCAAGAAGAACAGAACGAACTTGATACCGCTGTACTCGGTGTGGAATCCACCGACCAGTTCCTGTTCGCATTCAGGAAGGTCGAAAGGCAATCGGTTCGTTTCGGCCAATGCACTGGTGAAGAAGATCAAAAGAGCGAGAGGTTGCCAGAAGATGTTCCAATCCCAGATCGACTTGGATTGGGCGTCCACGATGTGTTCGATGTTCAGCGAACCTGCAACTGCGATCACGCCGATGATGGAAAGCCCCAGCGGAATTTCATAGCTGATGAACTGAGCACACGAGCGAATCGCACCGTACATCGAATACTTATTGTTCGACGCCCAACCGCCGACGATGATTCCGTACGCCGAAAGGGAGCTGATCGCGATCATCATCAGGATCCCAATGTCGATACCCGGTGCGACGATGAATCGGAATCCGCCTGTGTAATTGGTTGGAACAGGACCAAAGGGCATGACTACCAACGCGAACATCGCGGTCATCAAACTCAACGTGGGCGCCAGGAAATAGAGGACCGTGTACACATGGTCCGGAATGACTTGTTCCTTCAAGAAGATCTTCAGTCCATCCGCGACGGCTTGGAGCAAGCCAAAAGGGCCGACTCGGTTGGGGCCAACGCGGTCTTGGACATAAGCTGCGAGTTTGCGTTCGATAAAGGTCATGTAAAGACCCAGGAACGGAACGACGGCTAGGATTACAGCGATAGCGGCCAGGATTGGCCACAGCTCGGGCCATTTCTCTACCAGTTCGTTGATCAGCGTTTTTAGCATTGCTTTTTAAACTCTTTGATTGACGGGGACTTAGGTAGCAGCCGCGGTAGCTAGTTTGGCGAAACGGACCAATCGGACTCCTTGTTCACCAAGATCTCCGGAAGCGAGTACGGAGAGTTCGGGGACAGTAGCTCCGATTTCTTTGCGGAGTGCCATGGCGTTGAATACCCCAGTTCGGCCAGCGAGTTCCATCAAGATACGACCATCCGGTCTTGCTTCGCCGGGTGCTCGGATCGCTGCATTGGCGGATTGGGCCAAACCTGCGTGGTTGACGTAAGTTCCATCTCTTTCCGCGAAGGATCCGGACGCGAGTACGATGTCGGCTCGCTCACTGAGAGGGGATGGGAAAATGTCTTGCACGATCAGAAGCGATGGAGTTCCAACCGCCTTGTCGATCGCTTCGGTGACCCAACCCGATGTATAGCCACCGACGATGTACCATGCGTGGGCGTTGGGACGTTGGGTGATGGACTCAATGCGTACCACACTTCCTTCGAAGTGCTTGAGGACAGCTTCGACGCCGAGTCGATTCGGACACTTCTCACCGCGAATCGTGAACTTGACCTTGCCCTCTGCAGGTGGCTCTCCCTTTGGACCTTTGGGGTATTTGTCATCGGTCCCTACCGTTGGGATTGGTCCCAGGACCAAACGGGCTTTCTCATGAATCCCCTTGATGAATTTAGCGAGGAGATACGCTTCTTCCACGGTCATGAACGGAGAGAAGACGGCGACGAAGCCCGACGGATCCGCCTTGATGGCATCCTGGATTTTCTGTCGAGCCTTGGTCAAGGCTGTCGGCCAAACATCGGCGAAGTTCAAATCGGGAGCAAAGTTACCGGTTGTCGTCTTTCGTTGTGATTCTGTGCCGCTAGCGAGTGCTGCCGACAGTTTCGGAGCGGATAGTCGTCGCTCGTCGTGGATGTACTTAAATCCGAAACGACCTTCGTCGCACATGAAGTGCCCTTGGGCCTCTGGATTGGGGCGCGGGCGAAGTCGATACACTTTGTTTTCGTTTTGATCGATGGATATACTGCAGCCCGTCGAGCAACCGGTGCAAACGCTTTCGGCTTGCTTCAGCCACCAAACGCGTTTCTTGTACAGGAAGTCCTTGCTGCAGAGGGCGCCGACGGGGCAGAGGTCGACGACATTGCCTGCGAGCTTGTTGTTGCACGGGTCTTCAGGGAAGACATCGATTTCCTCGTGGCTACCGCGGGCGACGACATGGAGTTCGGCGGTCCCGCTGATCTCGCGTGTGAATCGAACGCAGCGGGTGCACATCACGCATCTGTCGGTGAACAAAGCGATCTGGTCACCGATGTGGTATTTGTCCATGCGCTGCAACTTGGGCTCATCGAGCCTGCTGTGCGCTTTGCCGTACTTGTAGGTGTAATCTTGCAAGTAACATTCGCCGGCTTGGTCGCAGATCGAACAATCGAGCGGGTGGTTGAGAAGAAGCAGCTCGAGGGTCATTTGCTGAGCAGCTTTGACCTTGGGCGAATCCGTCCGGATGACCGTTCCTTCCTTAATCGGTGTTTGACAACCTGGAACCAATTTCGGCCCCATCGCCACTGTACCGTCCGGTTTTGTCTCACCCACCTCCACCAAGCACATGCGGCAAGATGCGACCACTGATAGCGACTCGTGCCAGCAGTAGTGAGGGATTTCGACGCCGGCTTTTCGTGCCGCCAAAATGCAGTTGTCCTTGGGACCTGCATCGACTTCGATATCGTTGACCTTTACCTTGACCACGGGAGCAATTTCCAAAATGGGTTAGGGATGATGGATCGTTGGATCAGTGGGCGCCAGCGAGCACCGGGCTCTCGCTACGTCGACCGCTCTTGATGTACTCTTCAAACTCACCGCGGAACTTATTGATCGCGGTTTTGATCGGCCAAGCGGCACCGTCAGCCAGGCCACAGATCGTGGTTCCTGGGATGGTCCCAATGGATGCCGATATCTCCAGAAGGGTATCGATATCGCTCAGCTTTCCTCGCCCTTCGCGGATGCGTTCTAGGATCTTGGTCGACCATGCTGTACCCTCGCGGCACGGAGTGCATTGGCCGCACGACTCGTGAGCAAAAAATCGGCAAGCATTGTAGAGGACATCCACCATGCTCGTGTGGTCGTCGATCACCACGACGGCCGCAGTTCCCAGTCCCAAGCAACCAACGCGACCCGGACCGTTGAAATCCAGCGGTGTATCTAATTCAGCGCTCGACATGAAGCCCATGCTGATGCCTCCGGGGATGACCGCTTTGGCGGATCGACCTTTCCACACGCCACCCGCGTGCTTGTCGATCAGTTCTCGGGCGGTGATTCCCATGGGTAGTTCGACCAAACCTGGCTTGTTGACGTGCCCACTGATGCAGTAGAGCTTTGGACCGTACGAACCCGCGTCTCGCGGATTGTTCGGATCTTTTGGAATACCCATGGTTTGGAACCATTCCGGACCATGATTCATGATGTGCGGAATGCAGGCCATGGTTTCGACATTGTTGACTACCGTGGGACGGCGGAATGCACCTTCGATCGCGGGGAACGGAGGCTTGATCCGCGGCCATGCGCGTTTTCCTTCCAAGCTTTCGATCAGGCCAGTCTCTTCGCCGCAGATGTAAGCACATGCACCTCGGTGAAGATAGATATCCAAATCGTAGCCAGATCCGAGGATGTTTTTGCCGAGCAGGTTGTTGGCATACATCTCGTCAATCGCTTGTTTGAGCACGCGATAGCAACGACCGTACTCGAAGCGAAGGTAGAAATACGCCGTCGTCGCACGTGTGGCAAAACTGCTGATCACGATCCCTTCGAGGACTTGATGTGGATCCTCTTCGATGAGGACGCGATTGTTAAACGTACCAGGTTCGCTTTCATCGCCATTGATGCACAAGTAGATGGGACCATTGACGTCTTTGGGAAGAAACGTCCACTTCAGGCCAGTGGGGAACCCCGCACCGCCACGGCCCCGAAGTCCCGATGACTTCACGACATCGATGACTTCGGTGTTGGCCATCTTCAAGGCCTTGGCGAGCGCTTCGTACCCACCATCAGCGCGGTACGAGGCGAGGGATTGGCTGTCGGGGCGTCCGACGCGTCCCAGAAGAACAGGTTTGAATTCCGAATCGCTCATGATCTAGCTCCTAATGATTTTGGATGGTCCGCGATCTTTTCGACGTCGTCTGCGCTGACCCGGAGTTGGAGTTCATCGTCGACTAGGATACATGGAGCGCCGTCGCACGCACCGAGGCATTCGGCGAGTTCCAGCGTTACCTTGCCATCGGCAGTTGTTTCGCCGGGAGAAATACCCCAACGCTGGCACAATTCCGCCAACAGTTCTTCACCACCACGCAGCATGCAAGGCAGCGAACGGCAAACCCAAATTCGCTTTTGGCCGAGCGGGTTTTCTTCGGAACGAAAGAAACCGTAGAACGATAATGTGTCGTTGATTTGAGCCGGAGAGAGTTCCAAAAGATCTGCGATCTCCTGGATCGATTTGCTGCTCACGCAGCCTTTTTCCTGTTGCACTACATGGAGTGCTGGCAACGTCACTGCCTGTTTGCTGGGATACCGAGGCAAATGCTCGGCGATAGTCTTTTTTGCGTTGTCGCTTAATTCGCTCATCGATCCAACTCCGCCGCAATGATGTTGATACTTCCGAGAACTGCAACAACATCGCTCAGCATGCATCCTTGGATCATGCGATTGAACAACGAAAAGTGCAGCAAAGAGGGTGGACGCGTTCTGGCTCGGTAAGCTCGAAAGTTTCCATCGGAGACAAGGTAATAGCCGAGTTCGCCGTTCGGTGATTCCGTGGCTGCGTAGAACGAATCGTTGGGAGAAGGCATCTGCCGATTGGGCATAATGTTCTCGAAGTGGTGAATCAATCCTTCGATACTACGGTAAACCTCGGTCTTGTCAGGGATTCCTTCCTTTCCGGTGCCAGCGGTAAAAACGGGCCCGGAAGGAAGATTCTCGATCGCTTGTTCGATGATCTTCAAGCTTTCCAGCATTTCCATCATTCGGACTTGGAATCGACCGTAGCAATCACCGGTATCGGTGCAACAGATATCGAAATCGAGATCGTCGTATGCGAGGTACGGTTCGTCGCGTCGCAGGTCTCGAACGACACCGCTGGCACGCGCCACGGGTCCCGTAGCGCTGCCGGCGATAGCATCGGCTTTGGTCAAAACTCCTACCCCGCGAGTCCGCTCCACGAAGATTCGGTTCTTCATCACCAATCCTGCAAAGTCCTTGTAGGCCTTAGGAAAGGTGCGGCAAAAATCGCGAACCATCGAAATCCAGTCGTCGGTGACGTCATAGAGAAGACCGCCGACCCGGGTGTAGCCGGTGTGGAACCGTTGACCACTGGCGCGTTCACAAATGTCGTAGATCTTCTCCCGTTCGTTGAAGGCGTACATGAACGCCGTCGCACCACCGAGATCGAGCACGCACGTTCCCGTACAGAGCAAGTGATCGTGAATCCGCATCAGTTCCGCAAAGATGGTGCGGATGTATTTGCAACGTGGCGTTAGCTCAATCCCCAGCATCGACTCGACCGCATGATGCCACGCAATTTCGTTGGCCATCGGAGAAATGTAATTCATCCGATCGACGATGGTGACATATTGGTTGTAGTCCAAGACCTCAGCCAGTTTCTCAAAACCGCTGTGCAAAAACCCGATGTCGGGTTCAGCGCTGATCACCATCTCGCCATCGAGCTGCAAAACGAGTCGAAGGGTGGTGTGCGTCGCAGGGTGCTGCGGGCCGAAGTTCAGCGTCCAGAGCCCTTCACGCTGATTTGGCTCTAAGCCCGGATGATCGATCAACTCCAATGGCATAATGAATGGTCCTCGATGGGTTCCTGGTTCTTTCGGGCTAGCTCTCGGCGCGAGTGATCACCGGGAAATTGTGGCGTTCGCCTCTGCCTTTGACCGGGTAGTCTTTCCGCAGCGGGAACGATTCGAACTCTTGAGGCAAAAGCAACCGTTTGAAGTTTGGGTGGCCATCAAAAACGATCCCGAACATGTCGTAGACCTCGCGTTCCAACCAGTCCGCACCGAACCAAATCGGTACCGCAGATGGGAGTTTCAACTCGGGTTCGTTGATGTGAGTCTTTACGATCAGTCGCTCGCCTGATTCGGTGTTGAGCAACAAATAGACCACTTCGAAGCGGTCGGCTGCCCCTGGGTATTCGAGCAAATCGACCGCCGTGATATCGATCAATTGATCCATACCTGCATCGCGAGCGGTCGTCAGTGCAACCGTCAGATCGCCCGATTTCACCGTTACACGCATCTGTCCGCGAAACTCGCTCCAGTTTAAAGCGATGGTTGCCAAACGTCCGTTGAGCAAAGACTGCACGGTAGATTGGCCTACCGTGGATTGCTTCGCAGCGGAATCCGTCGGCGAATTGCCGGCGGTATTGGAAGTTGAATCGGCCATAGTTGCTTAGTGGATGGGGTCGTATTTTTGGTCTTCTAATTTCAGGCCGTTGCGCTCACGGATACGCAACAATTCGTCTTCATCGAATCGGGATGGGCCATCCGACAAGATTCGCAATTGGAACTCGCGAGCGTTGTAGGTCCCTGTCTTCTTGATTTTGTCTTGGAGATCGAGGATCGATCGAATCAATTGCTCAGGACGAGGAGGGCATCCTGGAACGTAAACGTCGACGGGAATAAATCGATCGATCCCCTGAACCACCGCATACGTATCAAAGACACCGCCTGAACAGGCGCACGCGCCCATGGAAATACACCACTTTGGCTCAGGCATCTGCAACCAAATACGCTGTAGCACCGGGATCATTTTCATCACTACGCGGCCTGCAACAATCATCAAGTCGCACTGACGTGGAGAGAATCGCATCACCTCGCTACCAAAGCGCGACAAATCGTGCTTGCTCGCGGCCGTGCTCATCAACTCAATCCCGCAGCATGCGGTTGCAAACGGCATCGGCCACAAACTGTTGGCACGGGCCCACGAGGCCGCTGCGTCCAGTTGGGTCAAAAAGATATTGTCACCCAATTGCTTGTTTACTTGCGTCGCCAATCGAAGACTCCTTTGCGATAAGCCACCAAATAGGCCAAGCCTAAGGTGACGAGCAGGACCATCAACACAGTAAGAACGATAGGGTGGAAGGAGGCCGGAATGCCGTACTCCGCTTTCAAGGCCACCGCCCATGGATAAACGAATAGAAGCTCAATGTCGAAAACCAAAAACAGGATTGCGATCAAATAAAATTTGACGTCAAACGGTTTTCGAGCATCCCCAATCGGATCCATCCCGGACTCGTAAGGCATATCCTTGACACGCGTCGGTCGCTTGGGTGCCACGATATGAGGGAGGAACAAAGACACGGCGGCAAAGCCAATCACCGCGATTAAGTAGATCAAAATAGGTAGTTGCGTGGCCACAATCGAATCCTGCGTCAGTGCATTTGCTGAGTCAGAGCGACTTTGTGAAATCTTTCACAATCTCCTCGGCCTATTGTAGGAGTTTGCGACGATTTGTCATCGTCAGTTATCCGATTTTGTTCTGCCTCTGACAAAAACCCCGCGTGCCCAGCTTTGCTTCACCCTTTTAATGTAATCCTCGTTACAAAAGAGAAATTTAACACCTTTTGATGTGAAAAATAGCCTTTGCAACTTCAATTAGCGCCTCATAATTCGGTGGATCTCGCCCGAGCATGGAGCTGCACGCGGGTGATTCCAGCTTCCTTTCGTGGTTTTGTTCCTGGCGTGTCCTTTCGTATTTCCTCGGCCAATGTCGTATTTCTACGTACCCCCAACTTGCGTTAACAATGCTCAGACAAGCACCTGAATCCGATTCTCGCAACTTGGATCCGTATCGAGATCTGATGCGGAGCGTTCTTGGCGAATTGCTGGTTCGTTTGGAGTTGCCGCACGAGAGTTCTAGGACGATCCAAGCGATTAATGATGCGTCTTTGGATCGGGGAGAAGGGTCCTCGGATGCTTCATTGTTGACGATGATGCGGGCGGGGTCGGCAGTCGGACTTAGGCTGGCACCGGTCGAATTGACTTCGTCAGATGTGTGGGAGTTGCTGCTGGATGGATTTGCCGTTGCCATGCTGGAGAGTTCCAGCCAAAAGGATGCGACAGCATGGGTTTTTTCCGGGGTATCGATCAGTAGGGTCGATGCGACCCATTTGACTGCCAAAGAGCAGCGGGTCGAATCCTTGTCGCGTCGCGGGGTGGCGTCGCAGATTCGGAATGCTCGTTCTCCGATCTTCTTCATCGCCGAACCCTCCTTATCCTGCGAGGTGATTTCCGCGAGTCATGAGCCCGATCAAGTTCGAATAGCAAAGGTAACCGACGACCATGATCCGGATCACCATGCAAAGCATTTGTCTCCCCAGCAGCGACTGCTGCGATTGTTGTCGCTCGACTCCCGAGATATTTGGACGTTGGGTGTTTTCTCGATCGTCGTTAGCTTTCTCGATTTAGCGACGCCGCTCGCCGTCGAACAAATGGTGACGACGATCGGTTTTGCAAGTGTGATTCAGCCATTGATTTGGATCGCGATACTTTTGTTCGGGATCCTGACGCTCTCGTCTGTGTTGAAGGCGTTACAACTGTTTGTTGTCGAAATCCTTCAGCGAAGAATGTCGGTTCGGGTTATCGGAGATCTTGCCGAACGCTTGCCGCGTTTGGAGCGAACGGCGATGGATGGAGTTCATGGACCGGAAATGGCGAACCGCTTTTTCGATGTGATGACGATGCAGAAGGCAACGGCATCGCTGCTTATCGATCTGCTGGCCCTCTCCATCCAAACCATTACAGGTTTGTTGCTCTTGGCTGTCTACAGTCCCTTCCTGTTGGCATTTGATATCGTGCTCATCATTTCGATGACAGCCATCCTCTTGTTCCTGGGCCGCGGTGCTGTACGTACCGCGATCGAAGAGTCGTTGATCAAATATCGCATCGCACACTGGTTGCAAGACATCATCGGCAATCCGAATGCTTTTCAAGTCCATGGAGGTAATGGATTGGCGGTCGATCGGACGAATAGGTTGGTTGTTGAATACCTGGCCGCCCGCCGCAAGCATTTCATTGTTCTGATTCGACAATCGCTTTTCGCATTGATGCTCTATGCGATATCCATATCGGCTCTCCTGTCCTTGGGTGGTTGGTTGGTGCTCAGCAATTCTCTGACGATTGGACAGTTGGTCGCTAGCGTTTCCGTGGTTGCGGTGATCGTCGGAGCGTTTTCAAAGATCGGTAAATCACTCGAATCGTTTTACGACTTAATGGCAGCTACGGACAAAGTCGGACACTTGATCGATTTACCGACCGTCCCTCCATCGCGTGCTTTGGATGCTGGGATCGGACCGGTCGAAGTTCGATTCCGAGATCTCAAGGTGGGAACGGGAGAGCATGAGTTTATCGTGCCCGACCTGACGATCGAACCTGGGCAACGGGTTGCCGTTACGGGCGAAGGGCGACGTGGAAAATCGATGTTGATCGAGACTCTATCCGGCCTCCGATTTCCGGTGGCGGGACTGGCGGAGATCGGTGGTATTGACTCCCGCGACGTCAACCGATTTGCCGAAGGATCGATGGCCGCGGTTGCCGCCGACATTGAGATTTTCCATGGCACTATCCTAGAAGGTATCACGCTCAATCGTCTCTCGATCCAGCAGAGTGACGTGCGAGAAGCAATGGCGAACACCGAGTTATGGGACGAAGTATTAGCCTTTCCGCGAGGTTTGGACACGATGCTGCAAACCGGTGGTTATCCATTGAGCCATTCGCAAGCCAACCGGATGATGATCGCTCGAGCGATCTCGTCAAAACCTCGGTTGCTATTGATCGATGAGACCTTAGATCGGTTACCTCCAAAGATGCGTTCAGAGCTTTGGGAAAACCTATCCAAGTCATCACAGCCATGGACCATCGTGATCGTCACCCACGATCCCGAAATCCTTGCTTCATGTTCCCATGTCATTCCAATGCAATCCCACCAATCCTAGCTTGGCAGACTGAACGAGAATCCGTTAATGCAAACCACCGACGCATTGAAATCCGATCCTAAAGCATCCTTGTCGACGACAACCCGTCGCATGATCCGATTACGCCCAAGCGAACAGCTTGGGGAACGTTTTCCAGCGATGCATTTGGTCCGTTCCAGCTGGTTCGCGCGAGCTCTATCTCGGGTCTTGCTCTGCCTGATGATCGCTCTGATGTTCGCCGCAATTTTTCTACCGTGGCAGCAATCGTCACGCGGCGAAGGACAAGTCGTTGCTCGCATGCCCCAGTTACGACTTCAAGCGGTCGAAAGTCCTGCAAAGGGAATCATCTCTTCGCTCAGGCCAGATCTGCGCGAAGGTTCTTTGGTCGATGAAGGGGAGATCATCATGGAGATCAAACCCTTCGCTGAGGATGCCGTTCGACTGACCCGCGAAGCGGTTAAAGCCCAGCAGGACAAACTCGATTCCTACCGGATCATTTATGAAAACATGGTTCGCCAGGTCGAGTCGGTACACATGCAGGTAGCTCAAGAGATTGCGAGCGCAGAGGCGGATGTACGCTCCGCGAGCAATGCATGGGAAAAGGCTACGGCCGAAGTGGAAGAGCAACTGCCGAAGTTCAATCAAGCAAAGCTCGAACGAGAACGCTACAAGGATCTCAAGGTGGATGTAATCTCCGAGGTTGAGTTTTCAAGCCTGGAAAATAAAGAGCTCAGTGAACTCAAGAAGCTCGAGGGCGCGATGGCTGCGGCCAAGAAATCGTACAACGATCTCGAGTCCAAAGAACGGGACTTGGAAGGGAAACGTAGGTCTCTCGAGCAGAAGATTCTACAAGCACAAAGTTACGTCGATAAAGCACAGACGGATGTCAACGCGGCTCAGAAGGAACTCAATGAAGTGCTGACCAAGCAAGGTGAACTAGATCGGCTTCGCGTCCCTAGCCCTAGCCGTGGACGCATTCAAGCAATTCGCGGCCAAGTCGGTACCAACACGGTGAAGGAAGGGGATAAGCTGTTCGAGGTTGTTCCCGAAACCGAAGACCTCGCGGTCGAATTGACGGTTCGAGGGGTTGATACACCATTGATCCACGTAGGGGACCCCGTTCGACTGCAGTTCGAAGGTTGGCCAGCGATTCAATTCGTCGGCTGGCCCAGTGTGGCAGTCGGAACCTTTGCAGGTGAAGTGATTGCTATCAATCCTACGGACTCGGGAAAAGGGATCTTCAAGATCATGGTTGGGCCTGTGCCCGGAGAAAAAATCTCTAAATCCGGGGAGGACGGTACAAACCATCCTGAGAATCGTTGGCCCGACAGTCGATACTTGAGGCAAGGAGTTCGAGCTAACGGATGGGTAATCTTGAATACCGTCCCACTAGGCTATGAGATATGGCGACAAATCAATGGTTTCCCAATAACGATCAGCGATTCCGAGCCGACGGAATCGAAACCCAAAGATCCAAAGATGCCCAAGATCAAATAGCTAGCATCCGGTTCTTGTGGATTGTTGTTTGTACGTGCTCTCTTGTTCTGTGCTCCCCATCTCATGCCGATGCCCAGACGCAACCGCAAGCGGCAGGGAAGACGCTTGACGAACTCGAGGCGTACTTGAAGGCGAGCCGCGCCGAGCTTGGTGCGAGGTTATCGAAAGAGGATCAGGAAGCGAAAACCCCGCCGACGGTCCAGCAGGGGGAGATCAGTGACGGTGAAAAGCGTTTCCTTGAAATCGAAGCCATCATCAATGAGCGTCGATTGCAACGCGAGCGGGAATTGCTCGAAATTCCAAAAACGCCGGAGCGGGTACCAGGTGCGCCACCTGGAGTGACTCCACTTCGAATCGATGATCCGTTGGAACCTCTCCCATCCACGCTTCCATCGCCGAGCAGTGATGCGGTGGCAATGGGGGAAGCGTTGTTGCTATCGGATGTTATCGCCTCAACCTATCGCGCGTATCCAGAGATCGAGATGGCTCGTTTGGAGGCTCGCGTCACTGGTGGTCAGTCGACGACAGCTTATGGCGCTTACGATACACATCTCGATTATTACTCGTTGAATAAACCGGTGGGCTATTACGAGAATAGTCGAAACGGAGTTAGTCTATCGCGACAACTCTGGTGGGGTGGCTATGCGAGCGCTGGCTACAGGATCGGTCGAGGAACGTTCGAGCCTTGGTACAAGGAGCTTCAAACCAACAAAGGTGGTGAATTTCATGCGGGCTGGGTGCAACCATTGCTACAAGGTCGAGCGATTGACCCGTACCGTGTGGAATTGTTTCAAGCGAATTTGAACCAGCAGGCGGTGAAGCCTGAAATCCAACAGAACATCTTGTCCGCAAGTTTCGACGCTTCGATCGCTTATTGGAAGTGGATTGAGGCGGGGAATGTATTGCTCGCGCAAGAGCGACTTCTCGAGTTGGCGGTGAAACGCAATGATGGTTTACAAAAGCTCTTGGATCGCGGGCTTGCGACACGCCAAGAGTTATCCATCAACGCACAAGCGATCTCTGAGCGTCAATTAAAGGTTTACGAATCGCGGTTGAAATTTCGAGATGCGGCGTTCAAGCTCGCGATATTCCTGCGCGACGAGGCGGGAAATCCGATGCTGGCCAACCCCGATTGGTTGCCAAGCGATTTCCCGCGTTTAATGGAGTTGCCTCCTATGAATTTCGAAGAAGAGTTTGCGGGAGCGCAAGAACGCCGGCCTGAGCTGGCGCTTTTGAATATCGAGATCCAAAAGCTCCGCTGGGATGTACAACTCGCACAAAACCAAATGCTACCCAATGTGGATTTCATAGTCCGCGGTGTACAGAATATGGGGGCACCAGCGACCGTGATCGACGACAAAGGAGAGTTTATTCTCGAATCGGGGTTGGTAGGCGGTGTTCCTATCCAGCGTCGCAAAGCGCGAGGTAAAGTCGAAAGCACACTAGCAAAGATTCAGCAGGTCGAGCAAAAGCGATGGTTGCAACTCAACAAGATTGAAGTTGACTTACGAGCCGCTCGCAATGCGGTGGATGTCTTTCGGGATATGGTGATTCGGTCGGAGCAGTTGCTTCGCGAGACCCAGCAGACGCTCGAGTATTTCCGGAAGGATTTCGCGGCAGGGAATCGGGATTTTATCTTCTTGTTGGGGCAAGAAGCGAAAGCGACTGAGGCGGAGATCAAGCTACTCGACTCCGAGCGGGATTACTTCATTGCGCTCTCGTCCTTGCAAGTCACACTCGGGTTGGATCCTCTGGAACAGTCGCTCAACCTCGATGCTCTTGCCGAGCAACCTGTCTCGAAATAACCCAGCGCCAGGGGCTGCTGTTCGACGAATGCGAATGCGGCTGCCGCAGATCAGGAAATTTGTCGCAATAATCGCGACGCTGTCTCCGCCGCAACTTCTGGTGCGAGCGCGGTGGTCGCTATCCCAGAGACAACTTTGGTGATGTTGTGATCGACCTTGGACGGCGTGCTCCATACCTCGCTCTCGGCGGATGTGAGGTAAATCGACAACGTTCGATGTCCGCTGCCCGGTCTTTCCCCAATGATATGCACAATGTTGAGCCGACGCGTGTTTGAGGGTGGCTGGGACGAAGCTGAGCTACTCGAGTTGCCAGATTTAGTTGCGATCGCTCGATCTTTGTATATCGTTTCACCGATACGGTAACCTGCTCGCACGCGGCCCGATCGCACCACCAGCGTTTCGTCGGCGACCCGAAAGCCACCATCGGCAAGTTCTTTTCGGAGGGCGGCGATCAATCGCGACGATTGTTCGTCGGTTGTCGATGCTAAAGCATTCAGTCCATCGGAGAGAACGATCACGGTGTCGATGCGATCTAAGTACAGCTTGGATAACCGCTCGAGTTCGATTGTGGATTGCTCCGACAGTTCCTCGCCACTCGTGGGATGGAGGATGTAGTCATTGCGGTCGATTGAGCGTGTCGTGATAGCGACCGCGTTAGAGAGTTGCGATTCGAAGATTTCAGGAAGCTCCGCCCAAATGCACTTCTTCGCATCGCCGTATATTCGATGGACATGATTGTCGAGATCCGCAGGAAGTTTCGAATAATCCGCCCCGTAACTCTCAGACAGAAAGACTCCCCTCGAACGAACGCGAGCGATTGCCGCTTGGCCATCCGAACGAATTTCCGTCTCCAGTCGTGTATCTCCAAGAACTCGTCGATAGGCCTGATAAACCCAAATTGGATCGCCAAAATGCTGGGTGGGTTTTCCGTTGTGGTCGATGACGCCCAGGCGTTGAAAAAAGGACCACATCGCATCGTTCACCCGATAGCCAAAGGTTTCTCGGACATGGACGTGATCATGACAGCCAGTCGTCAGGTAACCCAGCATGGGATCGATGCGTGTGGGAAGGGCCATCAAGTAACCGGGATTCGCCGGCATGATTTGGTCGATGCACCAACCCAGTTCGTCGAGCGAGACATCCATGTGGAGTGTGGTGCAGATGTCGAGCCCGATCATCAATCCGTGAAGCTTTCCCATCACAATGTCTTCGAGGCAGCATCGGACGAGTTGTTCCTTGGTTCGGAAAACTTCGGGGCCGATGAATCCTGCGACATCGTTCACATGGACCCAAGCGTAGGACCCTAAACCAGCCCTTTGTCGGGCTTGCATGACAACGCTTGTGAGCGCACGGGCCAACCCGTACTTGCGGGACTCATGGATCACCATATCCGTGCCATGACCATGGCCATTGGTAAAATCGGCGCCTTGACCGGTTTCGAAGTAGAGCGCGAATGGGCCGAGGCGGTTCTCTGAGTGCCGGATCATTTTTTCCAGCGTGACATCAAAGGTCCCATTCGCTGTATCGGAGCCAGCGATGCTTTGGAACCAGAGTGCCGTAGAGCCCGGATCGTTTTTCTCCACCTCGGCTTGTACATCGATATGCGCAAGCACACAGTAGGGGAGAATATCGGAGATTTCAAAGGCTCGAACAATCTCCTTCAATGTCTTCTCAACTGTTGCCACCGAGGATGGTTCGCTGGAAACCGGGTTCGTTCCGATAAGGATATCTCCGACCCCATAGGCGAACGCATCTAGGACTTGCCAAAGAATATCTTCTGGGTCATCGGTGGGTGAGTTCGGTTGGATACGAGCTCCCATGTATCCTTTCGCACCTAATTTGGTGCCTGGGAGCGGGTTGAAAACTTTCGCACCGACGAGCCGCAGTTCGTCGTCGCTCATCAGCTTGGTGACACACGCGATAACGTCGCTTGAGAGGCCATTGCGAATCCGATGGATATCGCGTTCGGGTTTATCCAGCAAAAACGATTTGAGTTCTCCCAATGTCATGGAGCGGATGGATGTTGCTACCGAAGGTGAAAGATAGCCATGGATCCACTCCAACATTTTATCGTGAAAAGGAGGATGAGCATCGATTTGCTCAAGGGTGGTTCTCCCCAGCAGTTCCCTGGCCCAATGCCGTTCCTGTTCGGATTGGGCAGCAACACCGAGGCTGGCGTCTCCTTCCTTGGGACTATTGGCGGCACCGAGCATTTTGCAGTAGAGGTTTCGGTCCCAACCGTTTGCGGAGCGGTGAACCCAATCAATCAGATTTTCATCGCTGCTGGGCGGCAGGACATCGTGCGCCTGATTTCTAAGTAGGGGGAGCGATGCGAGCAAAGCCCCGTTGGCACCGGTGGCTAGGAATTTGCGTCGGCCCAACATAGGTGCCCCCTTTCGTTTCGTTGGCTCGGGCGGATCAATTTGCGGCTTCGGGCGGAATCAATTCCAGGCAAAGGAGTTTGTCGCTTCCGCGGATGAACAACAAGCCATGCGAGAGGACCGGTGGCGCCCAACTGGGCGGGTCCACCAATGGCTTGCCATCGTTCGGATCGATGAGCGAACCGAGATCCATCTCCGCGGTCACTTGGTAAGATTCTGCGGATGTCGGAATTAATTGTAGTTTTCCGGTTTCCCCAAGCCACAAAAAATGCGAGTCGACGATCAACGCTGTTCCGCGATCGCGATTGCGTTGGCTCCAACGAAGTTTTGGGCGTTCATTACCCTCAAGTTGCAGGGCTCTCAGGTCCGTATCGGGTTGGTTACGACCGCTGCTAGCAAAGAGTATGTTTCCATCGAGGAGTGGGGTATTCCAGTGTGTGCGCATGCTTTGGCTGCTGCGAGTACCGCTGTCCCTCCACAGTTCTTCGAGTTTTCCGTCACGCCATTGGAGCATTGCACTGCCGATTTCGTAGGCTTCGGAGATCAAGATCTTTCCGTCAAAAACCAGAGGCGAGGCCGCATTGACGCTTTCCAGCATCGCCGCTCGCCAGGGAAAAAACTGCTCACCGGACCCATCCATCGCTCGGAACACCAGCAGCCCTTCTCGGACCAAAGCGATACAGTGGTCCACACCGTCGAGTTTGGCGATCACCGGTGCGGAATAGCTTGCCAGATAGTTGCCGACGCGATAAACCTCTTCCCCTGTTTGCTTATTGAAGGCAACAATTGCAGATCCGTCGGGAGATGCTCCCGGTAAATCGTTAACTGTTGGTGAACGCGTGAATACGGAACGTTTCGGGCTACCGCCGACCATCGCAAGGATGCAATCGCCATAGATTACCGGGGAGGCACCAACTCCAAAGAAATTGGGGACCACGCGGTACTCGGTGTTGAGGTCTCGCGTCCAAACCGGTTTCCCATCGGAGATTTGCACGCAGGACAATCTCCCTGCAACGCCATAGGTATAAACATAGCCACCGTCGACTACGGGACTGCATCGGGGACCATTGTTGTAGCCGTAAGGATCTCTGTATTCGACTGGAGCATCCCAGGACCATAAGGGTTCGCCGGTTTCCGCGCGGTAACAGTTCAGGCGTTCTACACCTCCAAAACGGTCGAATTGAAGGAATCGTCCCATGGAAGTGACCCCGTTGCCGTACCCGATCCCTGTAGGCTTGGACCAGACCAACGGTAAGCCTTTCGGACCCCATTGCGTTCGGATCCCTTTTTCCGAACTTCGAGAATCGAACTGAGCCCCGAGCATACGAGGCCAGTCTTCACCTTGCCTGCGAGTCCAGAGGGATTCGACGGTGGTTCTAATCTCCCCGGTAGCGTTTCCTTCCTGGGCTGATGCAATTGCATCAGAAGTTTGTTTTGTAGAGCTTGGGGCGTTCGTCGGTGCCTTTGCAATGCTAGGGCTCGGCTCTTTGGCACTGCAACACGTGGATGAGATCGCCAGCAGAGTAATCAGCCAAATTCCGCGATGAGGTTGTCTCAAATACGGCACAGGCAGGTTGCAGGTTGGGTCTAGTGAGTTCTGGCTTGCCACCTCGCAACCGTCTTGCCCCCGCACATGCAACTGCCGGTAAAACGACGTTCCTGTTCTCGCCTCACCACGCATCTGACGGTACCCTAGTGTTATGGAAGACTTACCCATCCAATCCTATTTGACGATCCCAGCGGCGGAACTGCAAGCAGTGTTCGCGCGGAGCGGTGGTCCAGGTGGCCAAAACGTTAATAAAGTCAACTCCAAGGTGACTCTTTGTTGGGATTTGAATCAGACCCAGGTTCTCAATCCGACGACATTGGTCCGGCTGAAAGCGTTGGCCGCGAGCCGCATCACCGATGAGGGGATCTTGAAGATCACCTGCCAAGTCCACCGGGAGCAGCCTCGGAATATGCAGGCTTGCCGGGAATTATTGCGATCCCTAGTAGTCGAGGCGATGAAACCGGTGATTCCGCGAAAACCCACCAGGCCATCGGCGGGGGCAACACGCCGGAGGTTGGCCGAGAAGAAAATCACGGGGGAGCGGAAACGAGGGCGTTCGGAAAAGTGGGACTGATGGATCATGCGCTGGAATTTTGCGAGGCGAGGTCAATTCCCGACAGCGATTCATCCTACGCGAGCTTCTTGATGTCGGCTTTCATGTCCGCGATCCGATTGCTGACCGATTTCAAGGTGGATTCTAGCGAGCCAGATGCGGGAATCGCTTCATGGCCGAACAGGTAGAATTTGATTTTTGGTTCTGTACCTGAAGGACGCACCGCAATCGCATTCCCAGACGGAGTCGCAAAACCTGGGGAGCCGAGGTCGAGTATGAGCATGTTGCTGCTCGGAGCATCGAGCGATTCGAGCGTGCCGTCAGGATGGCGTCGAGTAAGTTTTCCATAGTCGCGGACTGCGACGACGGGGAGTCCTGCGATGGACGAGGGTGGGGCATCGCGGAGGGCTTGCATCAATTTCTTCATGTTGGTCATCCCCTCGCTACCTTCCATTTGGACATTGATCAGGTCTTCGAGATAGACGCCGTGCTCTTGGAGCAATTCGGAAAGGCGTTGGTGGAGGGTCAATCCACGATCTTTCAGGTCCGCAGCCAGTTGGGCCATGAGCAAGCAAGCGACGGCGCCGTCTTTGTCTCGGGCATACTGACCGATGAGATAACCGTGCGATTCCTCGGTTCCGAAAAGGAAATCATCGGGACCGCATTCATCCATGAGTCCTGCGATCCATTTGAATCCGACATGGATATTTCCTTCGCAACGTACGCCATAGGATTCCGCGATCTTGCGGGTCAGTTCGGTGGTAACCAGGGTTTTGATCACATAACCGTTCGCCGGCAAATTGCCTAATTGTTTTCGATTCGCCAAAACAAAGTCGGTGAGGAGGGCTCCGAGTTGGTTTCCATTGAGGGTCGCCCACGGGCTGTTGGGGGCGGTCGTAAGAGGGCATGAGCAACCCATTCGGTCGCAATCAGGATCGGTGGCTAGAACGATATCGCCTCCGATGGATTTCGCGTAATCCACGATCGCATCGAAGACAGCAGGATTTTCCGGATTGCTGACGTGACCCGGAACGTTTGGGAAATCACCATCGGGTGTGGAGTGTGGACCGTAGGCGATCACATGCTCAAACCCGGCGGCAGTGAGCAAGTCCGGCACGACGAAACCGCCGACGCCATGGAGTGGCGAGTAGACGATTTTGGCCGAGCGTGCCCCAGGCCAAGCGTACTCGAGGGCTGCATCGCGAAAATCGACATCGACCGCTTGAGTAACGATAGTGACGTCCCTCTGGACGAGGGCGGTCGCGAAGTCGGCGCGGTGGATTTTCTCCACATTCATCACGCGATCAATGATGTTTGCATCATGAGGCGGAAGGACTTGGCCACCCGTCGACCAGTAGACTTTGACTGCGTTATCACTCGGAGGATTGTGGGACGCGGTCACCATGATGCCGCAAGTGCAACCGTACTTGCGCACGGCGAAGGATAGCTGTGGCGTGGCGCGATAGTTGTCGAGGAAGTAAACATGAAAACCATTGGCGATCATGATCGAAGCGCATAGTTCCGCGAAATGGCGAGAGCGATGTCGCGTGTCGTACGCGATCGCGCAGGAGAGTTTCTCCGGTCGATCTTTCTGAGAAAGGATGTAATCGGCGAGCCCTTGGGCGCTTTCCCCGATCGTTCGATCGTTGATAGCGTTCGAGCCGATCGGGTACATCCGGCCGCGGCGTCCTCCTGTACCGAACGGGATGATTGTCCAATAGGCGTCATCCAGCTCTTTCCAAGCCTTTTGCTCGATGTGGCTGAGTAGTTCTGGCAGGTACTCTTGGTACCGGGGTTGCGTCAGCCAATGCGTGATGTTTTCTTTGGCACCCTCGGTGATCAGTCCCGCGTTATGTGCCGCTGCAACGGCATCCATCGCCGATTGAGTTCTTGAGTCCATCATTCGAGGGTACCGATTCTTTTGGTGAGTTGTTTTTTTCGAGAGAAAACGACCGACGGAAATCTAGGAATAAAAGCAGGGATTTGGTCCGCGGGCAGCTGCCGCACAGCGTCTGAGATTTTAAGAAATTATGCGTTTTGTGACAGGCGGCCTACGCAACCTCTTCGTTGCCAATCAACGAACCACATCGCGGCCTGATCACAATTCGTTACACTAGACACACGTCGTTACGATGGTTGGGGGGGGAGATGGTGCCGCGTAAATCGTGCCGCGTAAATCGTGCCGCGCGAACCGTGCTGCTTGGGTAGTTCTGGATGCTGAGTTACGGCCAAAGGATGAGTTGATGGTTAAGGATGAAAAACCGAAGTATTCCCAAGGTGATCCGATCGAATCGGCCGCTTTGGAAACTCGAGGACGCGTGCCTTGGATCTTGCTAGTGGTTGGTTTTGTTTTGCCATCAGCGATCACTTGGATTTACTTTATCGCTTTGGCCGAGCAAGCATCGGGATTTCAGCAAATCGCGTATGGACTCGGCAAAGGGAGCCAGTTTCTCCTGCCGATTGTGGCCGTTTGGTTGTGGGGAGAGTGGAAGAAGGGGATGTTGCCGGTCGTACCACGGGGGACTAACAGGCAAAAATCTGGCGATGAGTGGGGTGAAACCAAGAGGGTGGAGAATATTCGCAAGGAGTGGCTGCTGGCGATTTCGCTCGGATGTGTCGTTTCGCTCGCGATGGTGGTTTTGTATGCAGTTTTGTTGCCTGGAGGCGGGATGGACCAGACCAGGCGGGAGGGAATGCTCAAGCTGGAGTCGCTAGGGATTGGCTCACCGGTAGCGTTGCTCGTGGTGGCGGCTTTTTATGCGATTTTGCACTCAGGGTTCGAAGAGTTTTACTGGCGGGGATTTCTGTTTCAGGGGCTCAGGCAATACATTGCGTTACCGGCGGCGGCTGTCGTCTCAAGCATTGGCTTCATGGCCCATCATGTGTTGGTATTGGGGAAGTTCTTTGGGTACGATTCTCCCAAAACCTACTTTTTCTCAATCTGTATCGCGGTCGGGGGTGGGGTTTGGGCCTGGATCGTATCCCGGACCGACTCGTTGATTCCGTCATGGATCAGTCATGGGATCATCGATGCTGCGATCTTTTTGATCGCCCTTCACCTTATTTTTTTCTCAGGCTGAGGATTTTTCTCGGACATCTGGTCGTCGAGACGCGAATCGGTAAAAAATCAAGAGATTTCAGAGTTTCTCGAGATGCTGCCCTCGAAAAGAGCGTTGGACGCTTGTGCCGTTTATGCCGATTGATCGCAATTGGCAAGCTCGGTGGAACTTTCCCAATGTGGAGAGCATCGTAAGTCCCGGTCTGTTTTGTTGACAGTCCATACCCTCCAACTACGATGGAAATTGCTAGTCGCTGGTCTTTGGATCGTAATTCCCTCGTCAAATCTAAGGATTACGGGACCCTGCGGGTAAACATTTGAAATTCCTTTACGTTCCTCAATCGGGGATTCCATGGTGAAGTCGAACAAGCCATCTCGTAACCTGAAGAGCCGGTTGCAAAAGCGATCGGTAAGCAAGCAAAGCAAGCGAGGCAGAGTCTTTGAGACGCTGGAGCGTCGCGAGTTGATGGCGAATGACTTTTCGCCAGCGGTGGAAGGATACTTGTCGCGGATGCGACTCGACGGTCCCGAAGCCTACCAAGAGGCGGGCCGAAAGATGACATCGCTTTTAGGTGGTGGATCGTCGACTGGAGGTGGTACTGGCTCCGGTGAGGCCAACACGCCGATCAATGTTTCCGAGGTTGAATCGAATGATTTCGTCGCCCAGGCGCAATTGATTCCCGTATCGAGCAATCAGTGGGTCAACGTCAACGGTACTTTCCGTACGCTTTCGGATGAAGATTACTATGCGTTCGATCTGAAGAAGGGGGATATCCTCGACACGCGTCTCGTCGCAGCGACCGGAACTCGCCCAACACTCGCGCTGTACGACTCCCAGGGACGTGAGTTGCAATTTGCTCAAGGCCGATTTCTTGGTGGTCTGGCATTCCCAACGACCTCACCTCTGTACAAAGATGGCAACACCACGCTGCCG
>VGZN01000018.1 GCA_016872635.1 Planctomycetota bacterium
ACGAAGCAGCACTTTCCACGAACCAGGTCGCCAAAACAGGAAACCAACGGAACATTAGATAATGGGTAGACCATAGGCCGGGCGGCTACATTTCGAGTCGATTGAACGACTCTACACGAAACCACCATATCCGTGACGAGAGACCACGGATTGTTAGCGAAGTTCCCCCCTCACTATTATCCCTTTGGCTTGCTCCTAACCGAACTCCACCTTGCGGCATCGTCCGGCGCAGATCAGGCCGTCCTGCACCTAGTTTCGATTCAAACCGGGTGATTACTTTAGAAAGAATCTTCGGTTGGACTCTTACTGTTCGTTTTTCGGACATCCGCGAGGTAAGCGAATCAGAGTTTCAACTTTCCCAGGGTTTCTCCAAGGATTTTCTTTACAAAGGCAACGTCCTATACCGATCATCCGGCCCAAACTTTTTCCGTCGAACTCGGAAATCACTATTTACCGTTTCAGGACCCGCAACATGAGCCAGGTACCCAACAGGAACAAAGAAAGGTTCCCAAGCCAAAGGGAAGCAGCCGGCCACGCTCCATCCTTGGCTCGATCCAACGCCAATCCAAAGATGGGATAGTAGATCAACAGGATTGGGACAAAGCAGAGCCCAAACGTCCATGCATAGTCTGCACTACGGATCAGAATCGACATAGGCACACCCATCCAAACAAAGAACAAGCAGCTAAAGCCCAACGCCCATCGCCTCGCTGGTTCAAGCTTCAGTCGTGTCAATCGCTTTTGATTCTCCTCGACCTGCGACTGAAGAAGTTGAATTTTTCCGTCATTTAGCTGGGAAAAACGCCCGGTTGCCAATCCAACAGCAACTTGAACGGCCATCGATTCTCGACGGCGTTCGTTGGCAGCCGTTTGATGTGCCGATTCTTTAGCGATTTCATTCATCGCGTATTGCGATGGCTTGATCGACTTGCCTCCACTCCTCGATGCCTGGGTCAACGGCATCGCGATTCGCTCGGAGCCAGGAAGCCGAAAACGTGTCGACTGATCGCTATTGATCTCGCCATACGAGTTCACCAATTCGATGACCAATCGATCGTTCTCCGCATCGATGGAGATCTGAGCCTTTTCCGCATTGATCGTCATCGGCTTCCCCGTGCTCTCGTTGAACAAGAAAATCGTTGGCTGGACCAGCCACCGATTCTCGACGTCCTTCACGTGGATCGTAAAGCCTTTATCCGTTTCATACGAGCGACGCATGCGAAGTCGATTGTAAAGGACCTCTTCCACCGACCTCAGGATCACCCGCTCCATGCCAGGCTTGCCCCACGACACCGCCATATCATTGATCCATACCGCCGGGATGCTGAGCAACAGTCCCAATAACACCATGGGGCGAATAATTTTTAAAGGGGAAATGCCAGCACTCTTGAGAGCCACGATTTCATTGTCCGCAGAGATTCTCCCAAAGACACAGCAGACGGAAAATAAAAGGGTCGCTGGTAGAGAAAACTGAAGGGCAATCAAGCATATGAAAGGAAGCAACTTGATGACCGCCAACCAACCAATCCCTTCCATGATTAGTTGCTGACCAACTAAACCCAGCGAAATCACCAGCGTCAATGCAAACGCGGTGAGACTGAATAGCTTCAGGACATCCCAAAGGATGTAACGGTTAAACTTGCCGGGAATCATGGAGCCCGGAGTCTACCCCAAAGAACGTGATAAAAACAACACCGTCCTCACCACGATGAGGTTGTCGCCCAAAAATGCTGGACCACCCAATCACACGCTAAACCGACCTATCTGATCTGTCGAGTTCGGTTGCCATCGGAATTCCACACGGATGCCCAAGCCAGCGAATCGAAACTAAGCAATCCCCAACTCGATGCGAATCCGCAGATCGACTAGTTTGGCAAATGCCTAGAGTCATCGCATGGATGACGAGACGTTGCTAGCATTCGCTCAACACCGATCCGCAAGTAGTCCGCACGAATCCTTTCCGCACTCCGTGTGAACTCTCCGTGGAGAAGTTCTAGGTGGATAAACAGCCCACCTGAGGAATGACGCAATCTGGGAAATCTATACCCCAGACATTGACGGATATGACGATTTTTAGGGCTCTCAACCTCAAAAATGACGTCAACCCCAGACGATAGCCCTTATGGTAAGGGGGCTTTCACAATCCGACCACTTCTAGCAGCACGCTCTACTCGTGGGGCACCTCATGTGAGCTTTCGAGCTCTATCCAATCCAATGCCCGTGTCACCACAAACAACGCTTGCCTCAGAGTTGAACTGATCGCCCGCGTGTCCCTGTACCACTCGCACACAATTCCTTCACCAGTGAGCATGCATTTCACACCTCTACTGCTGCAACTGCACCTTCTTTTAGGACTTTTAGGAAGAGCTTGTGCTGCTGCGCATCATGTCCGCACCGCGTGGGCTCCTGTAGCAACTGTTATTCTTGGCCTTACGATCGTATCCAGTTTCGCTTCGCTCTCGCCCGCACAAGATTCCTCGCCATCGGATTTGCTTCTCGAAACAGTGCCAGCAACCCCGACTGAAGGCCTGCCTGGAAACTCCAGTTCGAATGGAGCAGGGCGTTGGAACGAGGAAATGGAATCCCTGCGAGAAAGAATCCAGGCACTCGAAGAAGCAGTTAAAAGCTCACAAGCCGCAGCATCTCTGGCCGCAGAATCTCAGCCCCTTGGCTCCGGAAAGGAAAAATCCTCAACCTCGAAAACCGATCCAGCCACCCCGAAACCAAAAGACAACGCGAGCACTAAAGATAAAGCAAGTGACAGCAATACCGGCAAGTCTAGCGACTGGGTGGATGTATCCAGCGAAAAATGGACCGTGAAAACCGGCGGCCATGTTCAACTCGATTATGTCACTTGGGCCAATGCCCCTCCGGTGATCCCCGACACATTCAATTACTTCAGCTTTCGACGCCTTCGATTGACGGCCGACGGAACGGGATATGGTGTCTACGATTTCCGATTGCAAATGACCCTCGAACCGGAAGCGATTACCGACGATCCGGCTCTGAGTGTACTGACTCCGCAGGTCAAGGACGCGTACTTTTCATTGAACGAGATTCCATACCTAGGTCGATTCCGCATCGGGAACTTTTTCGTTCCTTTTAGTTTGGAACAAGTCACGAACGATACCAACAATGCATTCCTCGAGCGGTCCATTCCAACCCAAACGGTATTCGCAGCCGACCGTGAAGTCGGAGTCGCACTCTACAATTGCACACCTGAACAAAACTTGACTTGGACAACCGGTTTTTTCCTCGACAGTATTAGCGAAGGGCTCAAAAAACGGCTCGATGACAATCAAGGCTATCGCATCAGCGGCCGAGGTACATGGCTTCCGTACTACGACGAGCCGAGCAATGGCAGGTACCTCGTCCATACGGGGCTGGGAATACTGAGTACGAACGATCAAGACAACATCGTGCGATTTCGAACTCGTCCACAGGTCTTCGAGGGCCCTCGACTCATCGACACTGGTAATCTTTTGGCCGATACGTTCACCACAGGCAATTTCGAGACGGCCATCGTTTGGGGGCGTTTTTCAGTCCAGTCGGAGGCCTTCCTCTGCAACATCCATAATCTGGACAATACGACAAGCACCGCCAATGGTGCGTACTTGTACACCAGTTGGTTCGTGACGGGTGAGAACCGTGTTTTCGAGCGGTTTGGACAACATGGTGCCCAGTTTTTCCGCAACGCGCCTTACTCGAACTTTGCCGTGACCCGCGGTGGTATCAGCCCGGGGGCTCTCGAATTGAAAGCCCGTTGGTCCCATCTGGATTTCAACAATGTGCAAAAAGGCCAATACAACGACCTTACGGTTGGATTCAATTGGTATTGGAGCGACCGTACTCGAATCATGTTCGACTGGATACATCCCGTCACTAGCGAAACGACCATTTACGGTGCAACCACCTCAGACCTACTCGGCATGAGATTTGACTTCAATTGGTAAGAACTCAAAATCGAATCGCCACGAGATAATTTCAGCACTCGGATGTGGAGTATCGGAAACACAATCATTTCAACAATGTCGGAATGAGAAATCATGAATAGTCTGCGACGTTCGTATGCATCATTCGGGAGGAACTAAGAAGTGGAACGAATCCTTCATAGGCTTATTTTGACAATGATGTTCCTAACTCCTTGGACACCAAATCCCACGGTGCTCGCGGGAGAGGGTTGCGATCGATGCGGTTGCCAATCCAATTGCCGCTGGGTGTGCAAACTGGTGCGCGAAGAAAAGAAGATCACCTATACGTACTGGGGTATCGCCGAAGATAAATTCTGCGTCGGTTCACCAAGCATGGTCCAAAGCCGTGAACGTGATACCGTATGCGAGGTCTGCGCAACCGAATCGGAAAACGAAAACAAAGACGGCAAAGTCACAAAAGACGGTAACAAAAATCAATCGGTATCGACTGGCCCATCCATCTGGGCATGGAAGACCTGGTGTCCCGGAGATTCGGCGCAAGTTTTCACCAAAAAGAAGCTGATGAAGAAAACCGAAACAAAAACTATTCCGAGCTTTAAATGGGTCGTCGAGGATCTCTGCGAGGAATGCCGCAAGGGCAATCAAAAACAATCTTCGAATGAAACTCAGAAGGCACCGTGAAGGAGGCTACTCAAATCACTTTGGTCAGTTCGCCGCAGAGGCTTGCATAATCATAGCCATCGCAGTCCTTCCTCCTCGCAAACAGTTCGAAAAGACAAGGTGGGCTATTCGCGGAATGACGTCGAGGCATAATAATTTGCAGCGTCACTGTTTTGCCCCGTCAGAGTACGAAATGATAATTCTTTTAACGTCTTTTTACGTCATTACTTTTTCGTTTTTCTAAGACTTTTCCGTTTCGCAGAATGGAAGGCTCGCAACATTTCGTTAGCATCCTGATAACGACGGTTGGGACGTATTTCTAAAGATCTTTTTAGCCATGCGATCAATTCCGGATGCGCTTTGCGTCGGAGGTTGGCGTAACCCCTCTGCGGCCATTCGTACGGCCATTCGGGAAGGACACCCGCCAATATTCGATAACTCATCAATCCCAAAGAGAATACGTCTGACTTAGCGCTCGGTCGCCCCATGGCTTGCTCTGGTGCCATGTACCCGATCGTTCCTGATCCAGATGCCACCATCGTACGAATGATGGTCCGCTGCGCGACTTTGGCGATCCCGAAATCGGTCAACTGCAATCGACCATCGGAATGCAAAATCAAATTCTCAGGCTTGATGTCGCAATGAATGATCCGATTCCGGTGCGCATAAGCAACCGCAGACGTCATTTGCTCGATATATTCCAACGCAGTCTTAAATGAAACTCGCTTCTTCAGTCGATCCGCCAATGTTTTTTCACCCAAACGGCTAGCGATCACAAACCGGCCATCGATAAAACTGGCATCTTTGAGGGGCAGAATATTAGGGTGATCAAGCTTGGCTACCACGCGTGCTTCGCGTTGGAACGTATCGAGCATACTAGCCGTTACGTTGAATTGGTGGGGCATTTTGAGAGCAACATGAACCCCCTCGATGCTATCCCATGCCTGATACACGTTCGCAAACCCACCTTGGGCAATCCTCCGCTCGATGCGATATTTACCAAGTCGTTGCCTCACACGTAGAACATTGGAATCGCTCAGGCTTACTGCCATGGCACTGTAACTCTGCGCGATCATAAGAATGTGCTATCGATGTTGCGAGAAGCGAATGGCAGATGAGTACTCGGTGTGCACTTCCCGGCGCAGACGACGATTACGATTGATCTGCTCCTAGCACCTTTGCGATATCGGCGCGCAACAATCGTAGCCTTGGCAATATTCCGCGCGACCCTTCTATTTTCACACTTTCCACAGAATGCGCTTCCACAGTGCTATGCATCGGCTTTCTAGGTGGATACCAACCCCGCTTACCCTCTTCGATGACGGAATCTGTACTCTGCTAGCATTTTCGGTTTGATCGCTGCATACCCTACTTACGTTAAAACGGAACTTCCGTCGGTACATTCGTTCAGGTCGCGAGGACCTTTGATCCGATGAAAGGGGTGGCGTTGGTGTGGCGACATGGAAGTCGGATCACCGAAGCCAAAACACGTCGGTCGCAAGTCGAATGTTCAACGCAGGGATGCGTGGCCCGACTAAAGCGGCGCGACGTCCGATCGATCCACGAAGGTGCACGGAAGACGCATGGAAGCGACTTTCATGCACCTTCTTTGGTTAACGACGCGCAGATTAGTTCCGCGGGTTGTCGAGCTGTAGGTTCTTTTTCAACTGGGAGATTACTGTCATGGCTGGGGTCAGTTGGATTCAACGTCTCTACTGGCGTTATCTCTCGAAGCCCGTCGCCTATCGAGCTTTGTATCTCCACGCGATAGACACGCCTATCGGCTCCATTTTGGAACTTGGCATGGGTTCTGGAGAAAGAATCCGCAACGTCCTGGGGTTATGCAGTCTCCCAGAGGGTGTGACTCAGCTTCGGTATGCCGCTGTTGATCCTTTTGAGTCCGCAGGTACCGATGTTCCGCACATCAGTTTGAAAGGTGCTCATCGCTTGCTGAATGAGTTCGGGGTCAAAGCTCGTTTGCTCCCCGGGGAACCATCCTCGGGAGTGATGCGCGTGGCGCACACTGTTCTCCCAAGCGACCTAATCGTAATCGACGGATATTGGAATGAATCGTCCGCGAATGGCGAAGCCATCACCAAATGGTTACCTCGGCTCTGCCACAGCAAATCCGCGATCTTTGCTTCGGCAGAAAAGGGAGGCAGTTTGGTTCGCATTCCGACGCCGAGCGTGGTGTCTGAACAGAGCAAGGCGACCAAGGCCGCTTAGGTTCCTCTGACGACGAACCGGTTCTCAAGTGTCGACGCCATTGTCGGCGGGAACTGGTTTTTTCGCCGGCTTGTCCTCGACTTCTTTCTTTTCCCGCCAAGGCTTGTTCTCACGATAGCCCTTCAGTTCTTCCTCCAACTGGTCGACTTGTTCATTCTCTTCTTTCCGCCCAACTTCCACTGCTTTCTCAGACCATTCGATCGCTTTGTCGAATTGTTGCAGTTCCGCGTAGGCAGCCGCCAGGGTGCTCAAGATGTGAGGCTTGGCATACTGCGTCAACTCGCAAGCCTTCAGTGCCAACTCCAACGCTCGCTTACCATTGCGAACGTTATCCTCGGGACTAGTCGAGAGAACCCACGACAGGTTATTCATGATTCCTGGTATGTCACCTTCGTCGGAGGGAATATTATCGATTGCAGATTCATAATCCGCGATCGCATCGATGTGCCTTCCGAGCGACAGCAAGATATCTCCGCGAAGCCGAAGTGATTGCCAATCTTTTGCATCTGCTTTGAGCAATCGGTCTGCGATTCGTAGCGCCTTCTTCGGGCGATCATCCATTTGGTAAAAGGATCCTAATTGAAGCAGCAGCATTCGGTTGTCGGGATTGAGTTGCACCAGCCTTTCCAAATCTGTGATCGCATCGGCGAACCGCTTCTCCTGAATCGCGATGTCCATCCGAAGGAGTGCTAACTCGGGGAGATCCGGCCTGACCGACTCCAATGTCTCCAAATCTTTTTTAGCTTGATCCAGATCCTTGGTCGACAGAGTCGCTTTCGCTCGCGTTAGCACAGCATCTAGGTTCCCCTCATCTAACTCAAGAGCTTTGGAACAATCGGCGATTGCCGCTGCCAGCAGCGACTTGTCATTTTTCGGAGCACCCTCCGCGAAATTCACAGATCCCCGCAAGCTGTACAATACACTTCGATCGGGGAACTCCTCGATTTTCTTCGTCAAAAACGCACGTGCTTTTTCTAGTTCTTCAGACTGGATGTAAAGCAGAGCCATGCGACGGATCGCGTATTCATTCGATGGCGACGACTCCATGAACTTTTGAACGATTTCTTCTGCTTCCTCATTTCTGCCCAACGTGATCAGTGTTTCAACACACTGCTGGACAGCCCGTTCGTTTTGCGGGCTGACTTCGATCGCTTTCATCAGGTCCTTGAGACGCAGATCGGCGTCTTGCCTGAGTACCGATTTCATCACTAAGACGTCGGACCATTTGCTTTTCGATTCCGCATCCTCACCTTGGTCCTTCATCGCTTCTCCTAAAGCTACTTCAGCAGCGTCCAGGGCTTCAATCCCTTTCGCAATTTCTTGACGAACAATGTGGATGCGAGCTTTTAGGATCAAGGCATCAGGTAACGACGGGTCGGCATCGACTGCAATTTTGAGATCGTCCATGGCCTCGTTGGCTATTTTTGCCATACGATTGTTGGGGACTCGACCTCCGGAAGCCTCCTCGATGGTTGCTTGTGCTCTCTGGAACGCAGTCGTCGCAAGCATCTTCTTTGCCGCCGCTGTATCGAACTCATCCAACCCATTCTTGAGTGCCGATTGACACAGTTCGATAACCTTTGCGAGAGACTCGCGAGAACTCTCGGTGACTCGAATGCGGCTCGCTTTTTCGAAATCCTCCGTCCCCGGAAATTCGTCGTCGCCCGTTTTCCCAGGACTAGGCTTTGT
Organism: Planctomycetota bacterium; assembly: GCA_016872635.1. Taxonomy (GTDB): domain Bacteria; phylum Planctomycetota; class Planctomycetia; order Pirellulales; family Pirellulaceae; genus JBKCUI01. The sequence continues at coordinate 8,508 of VGZN01000018.1, forward strand.
CTCGGCGACGGCCGCTGGCTTTTCGTCCTGCGCGACCAATTGATCCAAATTCGAAATCGCTCCAATGCAAAAGGGGACTACAATGGAACATTGTGACAAATAGCGTCGTGACCAATATCGTCGAAGCATAGGTTGACTCGTCGAACACAAGTTAAAAAAAAACTTCCCTGAACCACTCCATTGTAGCGGCATGTCCATATCGCGTGTACGGCGGGCAATTCAGATCCTTTACACTATCAACGCATGAGCAAACGCGAAAAATCCCCATTTCAGTTGATCCATCTCGATCCGTCCGACGACGGCTCCGTTCTCGAACGCGCGTTGAAAAAGCGTCTGACGGACTGGAGTTGGGGTGATATCCGAGATGCAATCCGGCGGCGCCGAGTTCAGGTCAACGGGAACTTGTGCATGGATTTGCAACGGAAAGTAAACGCGCGGGACGTCATCAAGCTTTGGAACGAATCTCTTCCCAAACCTATCGAAGCCTCCGATATTCGAATCGTCTATGCGGATGATTTCTTGGTGGTCGTCGAAAAACCGGCTGGCATCACGAGCGTCAGGCACTTTGAAGAACGTAATCTTTCAAGAAAACGCAGGCAATTGCAGCCAACGTTCGAGGAACTGATCCCCGAAGCATTGATGCATCATTTCCAATCTCAGCGAAACGCCTCCACCTCGGACCGATCAGGATTACCGGGTCCCCGGTTGCGCGATCCTCGTTCTCACCGGGCCGATGCACAGAAAAGCTTGGAGGCTTTGCAGAAGCGTTACTCGGTAATCGCCGTCCACCGTTTGGATCGGGACACAAGCGGCTTGATGATCTTCGCCAGAACACCGAGCATCGCACAATCGCTCGGCAAATCTTTCAAAAACCATCGTATCGTCCGCAAGTACCACGCAGTGGTCCTCGGCCATCCGGCCGAACAAACCTTCGATTCCATACTGGTTCGAGATCGAGGCGATGGACACAGGGGCAGCAAACCCGCTGATCGAGGTGATGACCCAACCGAACAACGTGCGATCACGCACATTCGCCCCCTCGAAAAAATCGGGGAATACTCCCTCATCGAATGCCAGTTGGAGACGGGTAGAACTCACCAGATCCGAATCCATTTATCGGAAGCCAGGCACTTGCTCTGCGGAGATGCAATTTACTGTCGAAATCGCGAGGGTTTAACCACACAGGATACGAGCAATGCCCCCAGACAAGCTCTCCACAGCGCGACGCTGGCCTTCGACCATCCGATCTCCGGAGCAAAACTCAGTTTCAAGATGCCTTGGCCAGCAGACCTCCACCGGTGGCTCACACAACTGCGAGCAAAGTCCCCGTGACACCTCCACCTTTAGAGGCCGGTGGGATCCGCCGCACCAGAATCCCTCAGCCGGTCGTAGTTAGCCTAGTGGCTAACAGATAGCTCATTCTGGTTCCGAAATCTTCGGCACCAATAGATCTTTTCGCCGTTCGCGCGTACGCAATTCCGACTGTTCAGCTCTCCATTGAGCGATACGACCATGATCTCCACTGGTCAGAACGTCTGGTACTTTTAGTCCTCGGAATTCAACAGGTCGCGTGTATTGCGGAAACTCCAGAAGTCTGTTTCCGCGAGAGAACGAATCATCCCAACTGCTTTGCTCATCCCCCAGGACCCCTGGGATCATTCGAATGGTTGAGTCAACGACCACCATCGCCGCCACCTCGCCCCCATTGAGGACGAAATCCCCGACGCTTAGCTCGAGGGGATTGAGGAGTTCGATCACTCGATGGTCAAATCCTTCGTATCGCCCACACAGCAGGATCAATCGACCGAGTGGAGCGAGTTGCTCGACGCCAGGTTGGCCAAGCCGCTCGCCTTGTGGGGTCAATAGCACGACTGCTGCGGGGCGTGGATCCATAGTTACCACAGCTTCCACACAGCGGATCACAGGCTCAACGCAGATCAGCATCCCCGGACCACCGCCGTAAGGGCGATCATCCACTTTGTGATGCTTCAGGTCCACCGACCAATCTCTAAGATTGTGGACGTGGATTTCCACCAAGCCTTTGTCGATCGCTTTCGCCAGGAGACTCTGTGTGAGATATCCCGAAAAGATTTCGGGGAACAGCGTTACGATGTCGAATCGAAGCGAAGGAGACACCGAATTAGAATTGATCGGTTTTTGTTCGCGGTCCGCTTGCGGGTACGCCCCCTCCGAATCCGACGTATTTTGGCTACGCATACTGCAGCTTCACGATTGTTGGTATCAGGAACAATGCTTGTTTCTTAGAACACCAAACGCGCCAGTAAGAGCGGCGGAAGCAATTGCTACCGCCAGATGAAGAAGGCCGAGGTTCGAGGGCCCATCATCAGTAGGACCCAGAATCACAAGTGCCTGAGGGCAGTCTCCCAGGTAGGGCCCCCGACCTTCAGGGTAGCCGACAGGAATATGGTTCCTTGCCTAGGAAGCCGCCTCTGCTGGTTGAGCAGGAGTGCGTCCCAATCGCCCGAGAGCTTCCTGTTGTTTGGCGAGGTGGCTTCCATTCGTGCCATACTTTTTGATGAGCACGTGGACGTTTTCGCTCGGTTGAGCGCCTACACTGAGCCAATAGTCAATTCGATCCCCTATGAGGATCGCGCGAGCATCGGTCTCTCGGCACATTGGGTCATAATGGCCCAGCTCTTCGAGAACGCGGCCATCGCGAGGGCTGCGCTGATCGATTGCACACAAACGATAAAAAGGACGATTCTTGCGTCCCAGTCGCTTCATTCGGATACGTACCGCCACAGATCTATCTCCAACAATTTAACGTTCGTTCAAGGGCTGAGATAATAACGTCCAGAACCTTGGCTGGGGAGTCTCATTTTCGAAAAATGTGGCTCACTCCCCTCGTTTCTTTTTTCTCAAGAGCTTTTCGCGTTCCTTCATGAGCTTTTCTCGCTCCTTGGGGGTTAATCGTTTTCCTGTATTTCCTTTGATTTTCATCCCTCCAAGGGGATTGAACGGATTGTTAGCCATCATTCCTTGCATTTGCTGCAGCATTTTCATTTTGTCGCTGGTGGTACCGGCGGTCGCCATCTGCAGCATCGGTCCGATCATTTCGAATTGCTTAATGAGGTCGGAAACTTGATTGGGCTGTGCGCCGCAACCAGCGGCAATCCGGTTGCGCCTCGAGGTATCGATCAACTTGGGATTCCGACGTTCGTTCGGGGTCATCGAGTCGACGATGCCAGTCAAACGGCTCATTTCCTTCTCATTGTCGGCATTGCCCATGATTTTCGAGAGTTCACCCATGCCCGGCATCAGGGACAACATCTTCGTCATGAGCCCAGGTTTTCGAAGTTTTTGCATCATGTCTCGGAAATCGCCGAGGGTAAAAACACCTTTGGACATCCGTTCTTCGATGGCTTTCCGTTCCCGTTCATCGATCATCCGGTGGGCTTCTCGAGCCACTTCGACGATGTCACCCATGGATAGGATACGGCTTGCCATCCCCTCCGGTCGGAACGGCTCGAGGGCATCCATATGCTCACCGGTACCGATGAATTTGATCGGCACAGAGGTGACCGCCTTGACACTGAGGAGGGCGCCACCGCGAGCGTCCCCGTCGAGTTTGGTCATGATCACCCCATCGAGGCTCAACGCGTCGTTGAATGCCTTTGCGCTATTCACGGCGTCTTGACCAGTCATCCCGTCCACGACGAGTAGCACTTGGTTGGGATTGATTTGCCGATCGATTTGCTTGAGTTGGTCCATCAATTCCGCATCGATCGCCAGCCGACCCGCGGTGTCCAGGATCACAACATCGGCGTTCGAAGCCTTGGCGGCGGCGACCCCTTCACGGCAAACCGAAACCGGGTCCGAAGCTCCCTCTTTGCTAAACACGCCAACGCCGAGCTGTTTACCCAAGACGTGGAGTTGCTCGATAGCGGCGGGGCGTTGGAGATCGGCTGCAATAAGAAACGGCTTGAGCTTCTGCTCCTTAATTACAACTGCTAATTTTCCGCAGGTGGTGGTTTTCCCGGCTCCCTGAAGGCCGCACATCATAATCGTCGTCATTTCCCCTCGGCGGAGAGCCAGCGCATTGTCGGCCGGACCCAGGAGATTGACGAGCTCTTCGAAGACGATCTTGATGAACTCTTCATGTGGCCTGAGAGAGAGGAGGACGCGTCGGCCTTCCGCCGCCTCGGACACATCCGCCACAAATTTACGAACGACATCGATGTTGACGTCCGCTTCGACCAGGGAACGCTCGACCATAGCGATCCCGTCCCGCATGTTGGCTTCGGTGAGCTTCCCCTTTCCTTGGAGGGATTTGAAGGCAGAGAGTAGGCCGTCTTGAAGGGACTGAAACATGGCTCAGGTCGAGAAATAAGGAAAATTGGGGCCGGTTACAACGCCGCAAATGCGCAGTAGGGAGAATCTAGCGTTGCCGAGGCGAAGGGAGAAGTGTTTTTCCAACGATTCCTCGGTCATTATCCCCTCGAGGCCTTCTTCCGGGAACTTTTAACGGCCGAACTCCCTCCAATGACTCGCGTTGCATCGTATCGCCAATTCCGGATTTGTCGGCCTGCAGAACAGCAGTTTGAGCGCGGAGAACCCTCTGAGCCCGACCAAGTCGAGAGATCCGGCAAGGCATTCGTTGCAAAGCGTTCGGGTCGAATTAGACTCGGAATTGCGTCTCTCCATTTGGGCGCAGCCCTTTTTTGCCCCTGATTTGGCTCTTTAAGAGGTTCCTCGATGACCACCTTTGGTTTTGGAAGTGGGTCTTCCGCCAACAATCGAACTCGTAAGGATCGTGAAAAGATCCGTAAGAAAAAACTTGTTCGACGTTCGATGTTGGAATCGCTCGAAACCCGTAATTTGATGACCACCGGTCCTTTATTGGCCGGTGCTCAACTAAACGAGGGTTCGGTTCTCGCATTAGGGGCGACTACAACGCCAACGGTGCTGAATGTTAGCCCGAGGGAGCTGTTGCTGCGCTTTGACGACACATCGTCCATCGACGTGAACACCTTGACCGGGATCCAGATCAAGCGAGCAGGCGTTGACGGCGTCCTAAGCGCCGCTTACTTGACCACCGACTTGGGTACCAACGGATTGGCCGTCGTTGATTTCAGCGCCTCGCTTCCTGGTCAGCAAGGCAATGGGACTGAACTGCGTTTTACTCAGTCATCGCGCACGACCGGAGTGAATGGTAAACCAGCGAGCTACCCGATTTTGAGCGTCCAAGGGCAACGCATCAATATCGACGTGAACATCGCTACCGGTTTCAAAACCACCGCTGCGGATCTTGTCAAAGCGATGAAGGAAGATGCAGCGGTCAGTTCGTTGATCGTGACCTCGTTCCTCCGCGGAACCGACTCGACCGTGATCGCCGATACCGTTCCCGTTGGTCAAATCTTGACCCTTCAAGGTGCCGGCGCTGCTCGTACTTCTACCAATTTCAACTCAGGTTCTTCAAACCTTCAAGTCGAGTTCATTGCGGTCGGGACTGCTCAAAGCTCAACCGGAACCCGGATCGAGTTTACTTCGCGGAGCTTTGACTCCCCAGCACCACCCAACGTGATCGTGAATGGTCAAACGATCCGCGTAGAACTCAATAGCAATCCACGCGCTCAAACGACCGTCCAAGAAGTCCTCGACGCAGTCAACGGTTCCACAGAAGCCAGCAAGCTTGTCTTGGCACGACTGGTTAGCGGATCCGGATTGACCCGTATCGGTGGAAACTCCACCAGTTATTCCCCACTCCTCTTGTCCGGTGGCGACGACCAGTTCGTCACTCCGGCGTATATCGCTCTCGGTGAATCCGGACGCGACGTAATCATTCGTTTCGCCGAAGCGTTACCCGATGATAGTTACCTCATCGATATTCTCGGAACCGGCCCATTCGCACTGCGCAACACTGCTGGATTCGCTTTTAACGGCGGGGTTTCGCGAAGCGTGCGTTTTGACTTGGACCTTGGCCCATCGATCCAAGCGGTTGTGCCACAACCTGTTGTGACCACCAATGGAGTCAAGACGCAACTGCGAAATGTGATTTATGTCTACTTCAACGGTGATACTCTCAACAGTGCCGAAGCCGTCAAGCCCATCTATTATCAATTGGTCCACACCGCGGACACGCTCAACGGTGGCGACGATATCGCTGTTCGCCCTGTAAGTGTGAATTACGATGCAGCCCTCAACCGAGTCGCTTTGTCGTTCGATCGAAACCTGGACGCTTTGGTCAACCCAACCAATCCAAACGCAGGCCCTCTTCCTTTGGCCGCGCTCCGTTTGCGAATCGGCAATGACGCATCGGTCAACAACACTTCGGTAACGGCGATCATGCCATCCACGGAGCCAGGAAGTCGCTTCGATACAGCTACCGACCTCGGTGGAGCATGGTTAGCGGGCTCTGGCTCGAAAGCGGCCATCATCGACTCTGAAATCATGAACACCAGCGCGTACAAGCTGGATTTCCCCGGTGCGAACAACGAGCAAGGTAATCGAGATAATCGCTACCAGCATCACGTCACACGTGTTGATCAAGATGGCATCGAAGTCATCAGCTACAACTTTGCGTCGCAACTCGGCAATGCGAACCAAAGTGTGCAGCTCAATGCGATCACAGAAATTCAGAAGGGAATGGTTCGCCAAGTCGTATCTCTTTACGAAAAGTACCTCGGAGTACGTTTTATCGAGAGCGATAACCAAGGTTTCACAATCGCTGTTGGGGACATGCAAGCGATTGACCCCACCTTGTCTTTGACTCCAATCGAAGCGAATCGTCCCGGTGGTCTGACGTACGCCGCAGGTCCACTTTTGTCGAACGCATCGCAATCAGCGGTCATCATCGACAGCCAGGATTTCAACACCGCCGATGATAACATTTTCGGCACCGAACTTTTCCGCTCCTTCATGCGGGGCATCGGTGTATTGCTAGGTTTGGGCAACGCGGATGAATTGCCCCAGTCGACGATTCAGAACAACAGCCCGATCACCGATCCAAAGGTCGAGAATGTTTTCCCAGGAAATGCGGACATTATCCACGGGCAGTACATTTTCCGCCCCGAAAGCAGTGATATCGATTTATATCGATTCATTGTTCCGGAAAAGGGTGGAAGACTTTTGCTTCAGATCATTGCTGAACGCCAGGAAAACTCGAGCCTTCTCGACGGGGCGCTCCGCTTGTACCGCAACGATGGCACAACATCGACGCCGAAGTGGACGGAACTGGCCGCCAACGACGACTACTTCAGCAAAGACGCTCGTATCAATCTCGACTTTGTAAGTGCTGGAGAATACATCGTTGGGGTGAGCGCAAAGGGGAACACATCGTATGACCCTTCGATCGATACCTCCGGATTGGGTGGTCGATCAGAGGGCAAGTACCAACTGCGAATCGACTTTGTTCCACCTGCTGCCTCGACCTTGACCGACAACGATGGCCAGCCGACCGAAATCGACGGTGATGGAGATGGCCGTGCCGGTGGCTTGTTCAATTATTGGTTCGTCCCAACCCGTCCCGATCGTACTAACACGAGCCTTAACGACACCAGCTCGTACACCATTTGGGTTGACAAAACGGCTGCCGCAAATGGCAGCGGCACACTGGCATCGCCCTACAATACAATCAGCCGAGCATTGACCGAAGCAGGAAATATCGCCGCAGCAGATGCAACTGGCAAACGGGTGGTTGCTGTCCGGATTTTGGGCAATACGCAAAGTCGCGCCTACGAAATCGGATTCAACCGACTCGGTCAAGCCCTCGCGGACGGAACCACCTTTGATGTTCCTAGGAACGTCAATGTGATGATCGATGCTGGTGCCATCATCAAGATGGGCCGCGCTCGCGTTAGCGTAGGCAGCTCGACCGTCAGCGTGAACCGCAGCGGAGGTTCCCTGCAAATGCTTGGAACACCAGATGCCAAAGTGATCGTCACTTCGATCAACGACACTACCGGTATTGGCAGCAACCCCGACAAGACACCACCGGCAGCAGCGCCCGGCGACTGGGGTGGAATCGACTTCCGAAATCGCATCGATGGAAGCGACGCTACACGGACCGATAAAGAACGCAACGGTCTGTTTTTGAACTCGGTGATCCATTCCGACATCCGTTTCGGTGGTGGCCAAGTCCTCGTCGATGGTGTGTCGCAAGTCATCACACCGATCAATATGGTTGACGCTCGCCCGACGATCGCGAATAGCTTGGTTACTCGCAGTGCAGATGCTGCGATGAGCGCAACCCCGAATAGCTTCCGGGAGGACGACTTCCGCGATCCGCGATCGCAGTCAGCTGGCCTATTCATCCCAGACTACGATCGCGTTGGACCAGACATCCACGGAAATCGGGTCGTGAACAACACGATCAATGGGTTGTTTGTAAAGACCAAGACAGGTGCTGCTCAAACCCTCGAAACGATCACTGCTGCGACCCGGTTCAATGACGTAGACATCACTCACGTTCTCGGCGAAAACCTGGTTATCGCCGGAACCGCTGGTGGCGGAGTTCTCGATGTGGCATCGCCCCCAACCACGGTGGTTCAAGTCAGTCGATCTGGAGCGGGCGCCCTGCCTGCCGGCACCTACAACTATAGACTCGTATACGTTGATGCTAACGGCAACGAAAGCCTAGCTTCGATCCCAACCGATTCGGTTACTGTAGCTTCTCCAAGTTCCATCCTGCTGGCGAGCTTGCCTCCGGTCGGTGGTTCGCTTCCTTATGTCGGCCGTCGGATTTACCGCAGTGACGCGACAGGTGGTGGAACCTACCGCTTTGTAGCACAACTCAATGCAATTTCGACGACGTTTGTCGATGATGGATCAACGAGCGGTGCACCTTTGGCCGAACTGACCGCAAAGATCCGCTCACGCCTCGATGGCAGCTTGGTGATGGATCCAGGTTTGATCGTTAAGAATCGAGGTTCTCTGATCGAGGTTCGGGACGGCGGCCAATTGATCGCCGAAGGTACCGATGGCATGCCTGTGATCATGACGAGCATCAACGATGCCAAGTATGGCTTTGGCGGCACGTTTGACACGTCGGGAAGCCAAGGCTCAACCCAGCCGCAGGCCGGCGATTGGGGTGGAATTTATGTAGGACCCGGTAGCTCGGCCTCGCTGGACTACAACCGTATCGGATACGCTGGCGGAACAACCCGTATCGAAGGTGGTTTCGCATCCTTCAATGCAATCGAATCCCAACAAGGGAACTTGCGCGTTGCAAACTCACGCATTGAAAATAATGCAGCAGGTACCGAAGCAAACGCAACGAACTCGACGAGGGTCGGCCGAGGAACCAACGCTGACGCTACGATCTTCGTCCGCGGATCACAACCGATCATCGTCAACAATCGCATCAACGATAATGGTGGTGCGGCGATCAATATCGACGTCAACTCGCTCGACAATCAATTTATCGATGATCCAGGGCGTTCCACAGGAACCATCGGTCGAACCGGTGAATACCTCGAAAACCAAGGCGCTTTGGTCCGCGGTAATCGACTGTCACGAAATGAAATCAACGGCATGTTGATTCGTGGACAAACATTGACGACCCAAAGCGTTTGGGATGATACGGATATGGTCCATGTCGTCCAATCCACGATCACCTCAGACAACGTGCACACCTACGGTGGGTTGCAACTCAAGAGCTCTGCGAATCAAAGTCTAGTGGTTAAGTTTGGCGGTAACGCGTCCACCAGCGGACTTAACGCGACGGGCACCCCACTCGATATCGCCAACCGTATTGGTGGAAGTATCCAGGTCATCGGCCAACCAGGCTATCCCGTGGTACTGACCTCCATCGGTGATGATACCGTAGGGGCCGGCTTCGGCATTCATGGATTGGCCAATTTCGATACCGACAACAACGGCAACGACGATAGCTCGAGTACCGTCGATATTGTCTTGCCATTTGGCCCGGAAGTAGATCGGGGAACATTGATTGACAACGATGTCGACGTCAATCGGCCCGGCTACTTCGCATTCCAGCCACAAGCCGGCGGAAGCGGATCCTTTGCATCCGGCGGTGGCATCACCGCCCAAGGCACATCGCAACTGTTCTTGGATCAAAATGTGATCTTCGCCTTCACCAACTATGTGGATGTGGGTGGTGACGGTCGCGCGATACCTTTGGGTAGCACCACGATCACTACGCAACCAACCCTTGTTTCACCTGACCTTGTCGTCAGCGAAGGAACTTTTGTTGGCAACGCCAATGCGACGGTCCGATGGCGTGTTGAGACCCGTTTCGACAACGGGATTGCAAAGCTATACAACAAACTGTTCCTCGATAGCGACCAGCCTCTCGGAAATATTCAATTCATCAATTATCTCGACGAAGACATCCAAGGCCCAAGCGACGATTTCTTGTACGTCACTGGCACACCGGGTCAGCCTGACTTCCGAGCGTACACCGTCGACAGTCGTGAGCGCTTCGGCTTCTCCCACGGTGGTATTTACTCGCAAGGCGTGGACCTGGTGAACGCGAGCTACCTCGGTTTCGCAGCGGATCAATACCGTGATCTCGCCAATGCGATCGAAGGCCCCGGCACAACCTATTTGCCAGCCGGGAACATCGACTTGACCGATCTTCCACGGATCAATGATCCGATCCTCGGCCAAGTCTATGGTTTGGGTGATGTCACCACAGCGTTGGCATGGCAAGTGGATGGCACGGCCAACAGCAGCCAAATCACCAGCTTCCTCGAATTGATCCCGCAAGCGGTCCAAAAGGATGCAGTTGCTGGTGCATGGAACGGTCTATCCATGCAGACCTATTCGAACGATCGAAATGTCGGAGTAGCCAGCGAACGGGAATCAGCACGTGCTAGCGCCCCTGCAGCCAATGATCTGCCGTCGAACTCTCAGTACCTCGGCCAATTGGCTCGTAATTTAACCGGCGGTGACGAAAATACCCGTTTGGGATTTGAAGTCCAAGGAGTCATCAACAAGCCATCCGACAACGATGTGTACAGCTTCAACGCGTATGGTGGCACCGAGGTTTGGCTGGACATCGACCGAACGTCGGCCGATTTGGATACGGTTGTGGAGCTGATTTCAGCCAACGGAGAGATCCTCGCCCTCTCGGACAACTCCTATCTTGAGGAAACTCAGCCAACCACAAATCCGATCTACTCGACGTTGCCCGGTAACAGCGCTAACCCACTCCGCAAGAGCGCGTTGTCCCAATTCCCACAATCATCCCGAGGTGAAGCTCGCGATGAGTTTAGCACCAACGTCAAAGATGCTGGGATGCGAGTCACACTGCCAGGCCAACCCTCAGAAGCGTCTCTCTACCATGTTCGGGTACGAAGCAGCAACCAGTTCCAAGGCCAACCTGCAAACGTACCGGCACTTTCCGATCCAGCGTCGGTAACTCAAGGCCGCTCCAAGGGTGCCTATCAACTGCAAGTTCGACTCGGCGAACAACAAGAGTATCCAGGCTCTTCGATTGCGTACGCCGACATCCGTTATGCAGTGAACGGAATCTCGCTCAATGGCGTTCCACGTCACTCCCCACTCGTCGGCGAAACGGGTGAACGCAGCGGCGACCCAACGAGCCCAACGAGCATCACCGATGGTCCGAACAATACGTTTGCTGGGGCTCAGGAGTTGGGGAATCTACTCCAAACCGATCGAAAAACGATCTCGATTGCTGGTTCGCTCGCTAGCGCCAGCGATATCGATTGGTACACGTTCTCGATCAGCTACCCATCGCTCGTTTCTCCGCTAGCCCAATACTTGTCGACCGTTTTCGACCTCGACTATGCAGACGGCATTGGGCGAGCCGACACGGCGATGTACTTGTTTAGGCCTAATGCCACGAACACCGACGCAACGTTGGTACAGATGGGTCAAAACAGCAACATCCTCGATGACCGCGCTACGTCGTTGCCAGGAGCTGATAACACGGACCTCGGACGCGGCTCCACCGGGACCCTTGATCCGTTCATCGGTAATGTAGAGTTGCCAGCAGGCCGTTATTATCTGGCCGTAACCAACCGCACATTGGTCCCAGCGGTATTGGCAAATCGACTCAACAACTCAGCAAACGCTCCCGCCGGAAGCCCGAATCTTCGGATGTCTCCGGTCAGCAGCAATCGTTTGATTGTCGAGGATCGAGTTGGTGATGGGCTCGCTTCTGCAGTAACCCCAATCACGCCTTCTTTCTTGCCAGCAATTGGCTCACGAGTTGAGTACTCGCTGAACGACGTCCCAATGTACTTGCTCGGCTATGGCGGTCTTGGAGCGACCGATTACATCATGTCGAATTCGTTCACCGGCGAACCGTCGAATTATGTGGGACGGGCGGCCGTAGACATGCGAAGCATGATCATTCGTCCGAACGGCGAATTGCGAGGCTTCCGAGGTCTCGAGACCGGAACGGGCGATGCTGCAAACCAGTACGTCCGAATCAATACCGGAGATGGAACGCCCACGACCACGGGTGCTGCAGGTATCGTAACGCGATACATCGACCCTGCTGGAGACCTCGCTCTGGCCGATATCGGTGTAAATATTCAAGCGGTAACGACGATGAATCTCGCCAACCGCGAAACTGGATTCTTGGTTGCAGCTAGACCTGCTTCGCCTCGAAACAATGGCGTGAGGTCACTACGAAACATCTTGTACGCGTTCGATGCAGATACAGGAGCAGTTACCAGCGCTCCTGGAATTGACAATCAATTCAACATCCCTGTTGCGGACGGCCCTGATATCATTTTAGGTGCCGGAACGACAAAGACAGAGCGCGGGGTTATCGATACAAATCCTGCCCCTGGCGCTGCATCGACCTCTTTCGGTGTCACCGAAGCGACCGAAACCAGATCCAGTGCGACAACATCGCTCGTCAACGACGGCGACACCATCACCCTGCGATTGCAGGCGAACATCACTGCAGTCCTCGAGTTCAATGCTGGTCCCGAATTGCTGTTGAATTTGGATCCAGTCAAGGCTCCCCTGCGAGTCCTTGCGGAAGGGGACCAATTTATTGTCGACGGAGTCACGTACCAGATCACCCTAGGAACTACTCCGGTCTCCACACCCAATGTTCGCACTGTCTTCTACAAGACATCGATGACCAATGCGGAGTTTGCCGCCGCGGTCTCGCAAGCAGTACCATCTTCTATCGAAATCGGGTTCGATGGGAATCGAATGAACTTCAAGGGAGCTATCACCGCCGATTTCAAGGATTTGCTCAAGGCTCGGCCACAGCAATCTGGACGGGTCGCAACGGATGTTGGTTCGAACGGTAACGTGGGAAGTGGTCGCGTAGCAATCAACTTCCTCGCTCAAGATACTGCCGCCACGATTGCAGCGCGCGTTGTCCAAGCAATCAACAACTCCGGATTCCTTGGACTCTCTGCAGTTCAATCTGCGGCCAATCCGAATGAGGTACAAGTGCTGGGAGCGACTGTTGTCTCCGCAACGGGTAGCACCGATGTCATCGGCATCGCCCCTGGCGGTTTGGTAACAGGTATCGCCGGTGTAAACAATGCCTTGTTCGCAGTCAGTGATGCTGGAGGACTCTACCGAGTCGGATTCGGTGCCCTCAACAGCAATTCACCGAGCAACATTGCAACCTATATCACTTCCTCCTATCGGCTCCAAGGCATTCAGTTCACTGGATTGACGACTGGTCCACAGAACCTCGCCGGTGGCCAATACGCAGACCTGCTGTTTGCGACTGCTGCTGATGGCAACATCTATGCGTTCAACACCAGCGGTGTTCCGCAAAATGTCTTCGCGAACGGTGAGTGGTTCGTTTCTACTGGCATCGGAACCTTGCAAGGACTTTCATTCTCAAATCTCGACTTCAACCTATGGCACACAACCCAACGGCGTGGAGGCGACGTTGGGCACGGTGTTCCAGCCAATCCCGATGGCTCCGGAGCCTCTGAGGGTTCCACAAGTTGGTATTTCGGTTACGAAAGTGCCGAACATCCCAACGCTTCGTTCAATGGATCGACCGACCCACTCGCTCGTCCGCGGGCCGATGGGCAGCCCATCCAAGGCACCTACAATTTTGCTGGCGGTGCCGTCGGCGCACTTGAGAGCCAAACGTTCTCGTTGGCAGGAATGGTCGCTTCCGATCTACCAACGCTTTACTTCAGCTACTTCTTGAGCACAGAAGAAGCATCCTCAGCCGATATTCAACAAGTGATGCGTGACTCCATGCGAGTTTACGGATCAGGCGATAACGGTGAATGGGTACTACTCGCGACGAATAACAACGGCGAAGGCGCACCGGAAACACTCGTCGATAACGATTTACCAGCAGGTACATCACCGCAAACTGCATGGCGTCAAGCCCGCGTTGATCTCGGCGCACTAGCTGGAAACAAAAACGTCAAACTACGATTTGAATTCAGTACGGCGGGTGGAGTAGGCTTCGATAGCCGTGGCGGACGCGGTGCTGAACTTCGAGCCAGAGTGGGAAGCGACTTGCGAGACGGTCAAACAATCGTCGCCGGCGGGCGCACCTTCGAAATCGAGATGGGTCCAACGCTGGTATTCCCAGGTGGAGCTTCTCTCAAGAACGGTGATAGCTTCTCGGTCCGTGGGACATCCTTCGTCTTCTGGGATGGTACCGGTGTTTCACCATCGGGTAACGTGATCCGTTTCACGTCCACTGACTCGGCAACCACCGTTGCACAGAATGCGTTTAACGCAATCAATGCGGCAACCTACACCAAGCCAACGCAATCTCTTTCGATTGCAGACCCTGCCAATGGATCAGACATTCTGAGCCGTGCGTTGGCGTTGGGTATCAATGGTCAAGCGGTGGTTGTTACTGCTTCTGGAGCAATCGGTGATAATCCAAACATCGTGGCTCCAAACCTCCCAGACAAAGACATCGACTTGATGTCGATGGATCTGGATGCAGGAGCAACGGTTTCCATCTCTGCAAAGGTTTCGACACTGATCTCGCCGCTAGATCCTTATTTGAGGCTATTCGATGCCAACGGCACCGAGATCGCTGCGAATAATGATTCCAACGGGACCAGAGATGCCGAAATCACGTACACCGTTTCCAAAGCGGGTCGTTATTACATCGGTGTAAGCGGTGCAACCAACACCGGTTACTACCCA
>VGZN01000019.1 GCA_016872635.1 Planctomycetota bacterium
GTTTTGTGGTGGTATGGGACTCCGCGTGCGGTGACTCGACGCGTAGGCATCGCTCCCCGGAAATGCTTCGTGCAGGGGGTGAACGCAACCCGGAGTGCAAGTCGCGATTCAAGTCGTATTGGGGCACTTGATGTACAAGAAGTGCTGGTTCACAGCAGTCGCCTCAATCCCAGGAAGCGAAACACTGCCATTTCGCGAGGTAGGTCTTCTGACTTGCTGTCGGACTCACCCCGTTCGCCTTCTCGGTTCGCCTTAGAACCAATGGCACTTCGTTAGAAGCGGGATAAGCTGGCAGATCATTCTTTCGCATACTAGAAAGAATCCTGCGGACAACTCACAGCGGCCGGACCGTCCCGGGTTTTCACCGGTGTTCCCTGTTGCCCGAAAAGCACTTGTTTGCTTTCGGTCACCTCACGCATGCACAGGAGGATACACAAAATCGTACCAAAGTCAACCGGAATGTATCGCGCTCATTCCAGCATTTATTCGCCGTAAGTCCCTACCAGCCAAATGCATCATGTGAGTATTTCGCTAAGTACGTGACCGTGAACGTCGGTCAACCGTCGCTCGATTCCGTTGTGATAAAAGGAGAGTTGCTCGTGGTTGAGTCCCAGCAGATGCAGGATCGTTGCGTGCAAATCGTAGATGGTGGCCACGTTCTCGATCGCTTTGTACCCGAACGGATCGGTTGCCCCGTACGAGTACCCTCGCTTGACCCCTGCTCCCGCCAGCCAAACCGTAAAGCCGGACGGATTATGGTCGCGGCCGCTAGCACCTTTTTGGAACGTCGGCATCCGTCCAAACTCGGTCACAAACGCGATCAACGTATCATCGAGCAACCCGCGGCGTTTGAGATCGGTGACTAAACCGGCCACGGGTTGGTCTAGGATTGGACCGTGGATAGCGTACTGCTGCTCGATCACCTTGTGACCATCCCAATTACCTACCCCTTCTCCCATCGCGTACGATCCATTGAACAACTGCACAAACCGCACATCCCGTTCGAGTAAGCGTCGGGCGAGAATGCAGTTCTTCGCAAACCGAGCCTTATTGGTGTTCGTCGTATCATTCGCCCCATAGAGAGCCATGGTCTCGTCGGTCTCATCCGAGAGATCGTTGAGCGATGCGGCTGCTAATTGCATCTTGGCAGCGAGTTCATAACTTGCGATCCTAGCCGCGAGGGCTTCGTCTTGAGGATTCCGATCGGTCTGGAACTGATTCAGTCGCCTCAGGAACTCGCGGGTCGCAATATCTTTCTCTCGAGGGATCTCCACGGGTGGAACCAAGTTAGGGATTGGCCGATCCGAATTGAATGGTGTTCCTTGAAAAGCAGCCGGCAAGAACCCACTCGACCATTGCCTCGCACCGATTTGCGGAATCCCACGCGGATCCGGGATGGCAACGAACGCTGGCAGATCCTGGCACTCCGAACCTAGCGCATAACTCACCCAAGCCCCAATGCTTGGGAAACCATCAAGCGTGAAGCCTGTTGCCATTTGGTTCTCCGCCGGCCCATGCGTGTTGGACTTGGCTGTCATCGAATGGATGAAACAAATATCATCTGCGAGTTCACCAATGCGAGGTAACAAATCGCTGGTCATTTTTCCCGATTGACCTCGAGGCCGAAATTTCCATCGAGGCTCAATCAGGTTCCCTTGTTCCCCTTGGAATGTGATCAATCCAGAGCTTTCCGGCATCGGCTTGTCATGATTTTTCACCAACTCCGGTTTGTAGTCGAAGGTATCGACATGGGAGATGGCGCCGGAAACAAAGATCAGCAGGATCCGTTTTGCTTTGGGTGCGAAGTGCGGTGATCGAGGTGCATACGGCTTGGAAGGATCGACCTCCGGACGGATCGGCGGGCCACTGGCTCGCGCTCGCTGCATCAACGGCTGGTCACCGAGCATCGACGCGAGCGCAATCGATCCTAGCCCGGTCGCTCCACAACCTAAGAACAATCGTCGGTCTAAGAACATTGAGCCGGTCGCGGAGAGGGATTTGTTTCGTCCGTATGGATTGTGCATGCGCTCGCGGAGTCTCACTCTTAGTAAACCATGATGAACTCATTGGTGTTGAATATCGCTCGGCAGAACTCGTCGAGTCCCTGCGACGCGATGAACGCTTCACTCACCTCCGATTCGATCGCTTCCGGCGGACGAGAAAAAGCTACCATAAACGCAGCACGAACTTGGTCTCGAGACGTACTACCACCTTCCCTTCTCAACCGCTCCGCGAACCATTTTGACTGATCCAGGATGAACTGACTATTCAGTAAATTCAATGCTTGCAACGGGGTTGTACTCACGTTGCGGCGTGGCTGAATCTGGCCCGCGTCCGGGCAGTCAAACGCACCAAATAGTTGGTCGAGTTCGACTCGCGGTTTATTCTGGTAGACCATTCGTCGAAAATCACCATCGCCGAATTTCGTTTTCGACTCATAGACGCGTACGTAGTTGCTGTTGGGCTCAAAGAGATCGAATCCCGGACCGCCAGCTTGTAGCGAAAGTTTTCCACTCATCGCAAGGATAGTATCTCGCAACGGCTCCGCTTCCAACCGACGCGATGGGTAGCGCCAAAGCAAACGGTTGCTGGAATCGACTTGACTCCCTCGCACCACCGACTCTGCCGGTAAACCTAAAGAGGCTTGTCGATAGGCTTGTGAATTGCATATCAAGCGTTGGATCGATTTAATACTCCAACCGTTCTCGATCAATTTTACGGCAAGCCAATCGAGCAGCTCAGGGTGAGATGGACGCCCTCCTCCAGCACCAAAATCGCTCGGGGTGTCCACAATCCCTATGCCAAAGTGGTAATGCCACAATCGATTGACAATCACGCGCGCCGTCAAAGGATTGTCGGTCGCCGAAATCCACTCCGCCAATGCAACTCTTCGGTCCTGATCACTCGATTCGATCGCGAGTTCAAAACCACCCAACGCTGAAATACTCCCCGGAGCGACTACCTCTCGAGGTTGTGTCGGGTCACCGCGCGAAAATCTGGCGACGCTCTCCGGTTTTCCCATCACACCCACGTAGGCTCTCGGAAAACCTACCAGCGTTTGTATCTCTACTTCGATCGCTTTCTTTCGTTTTCTCCACTCTGTTGCATTTGCGATCTCGTCGTCACTCAGTCCCAAATTGGAATCGGGTACTTCACCCGCCGCCGCATTGCGAGTCAATCGGTCCAAGTGATTGGCGACGGCTGTCCAAGTCTCTCCATCGAGACTCACCGAAATCGAGTATTCCATAACAACGCGATCGGCATACTGTGGTTCGGGCGTCCTATCTCGACTCCAATGCACCCGCTGGAGCTCAACGGGCATCCCGAGATCGAAATCGAGTTGCCCCTTGCCGGCACTATTCGAAATCCACGAGTGTGCGTTTCCATACAAACCATCGTTGATATGGTTCAACCGATGGAAGGGGTTGTTTGGAAAATCACCCGAGGATGTAACCTTCGCATCACGTGCCGCATTGATATTGGAAGAACTGATAATCTCAAGCTCATCAATACAAGGTTCTGCACCTGTTGTGGCAAAAATCTCAAATCGCAAGTACCTCGCGGTGATGGGTCGGAATCGATCAACATTTTCCCGATGGGTTACCGCCGCTCGAACCCCGCGGGCTACCGATGAAACCGCGGTAGCATCCACACTCCCTGGGATCGGTGACACAGGCTTGGTGAGTTCCAGAGAAGCGATCGGATGCAGCTTCTGCAAGTTCGCATCGATTTCTCCCAACTCTTTCCGAAGCGCATTGGACTTTGACTCACGCTCTGCAGAATCGGCGGGCTTGAGCTCCCGTTCTCCATGCTGGACTCCGGAAAGACACGCTTTCACCCGATAGTAGTCGACTTGCGAAATAGGATCGAACTTATGGGAATGGCAACGAGCACATCCAATGGTCAACCCTAAAAACGCAGTCCCAGTGACGCTGACCATATCATGCAGTTCGTCGGCGCGCTGATTGGCGGTGAGTACAGGGTCTGGTGATTTGACTCGGTCCCAAGGCCCCCCGACCAAAAAGCCAGTCGCGCGATCGACGCCATAACGATCGCCCGCGATTTGATTTCGAATAAAGATGTCGAAGGGCTCGTCCTGATTCCAAGATTCAATGACATAATCCCGATAATGCCATGCGCTCGGCCGAGGATGATTCATTTCGAATCCATCGCTCTCCGCAAACCGGACCACATCCAGCCAATGCCGCGCCCACCTCTCGCCATATTGCGGTGCCGCTAAAAGCCGATCCACAGCCACAGCCACCGCTTTATCCGGGTCTTCCTTCCAATTCTCGATGAACGCATCGACCCGCAATGGTGTCGGCGGCAAGCCATGGAGATTAAAGTACAAACGGCGAACGACCTGATACGGCTCGGCCGAGGGCGTTGCGGCAAGCCCAGCTTCATTGCGAGTTTTCTCTAAAAAACCATCGATCGAGTCGGACTCGAACGCTCGCTGTAATGGTCGGAAACACCAGTGATCGAGTTTTCCAGGATCTACCGGCGCTGACGCGTCGCCCCATACCGCCCCTTCGTCAATCCATCGTCGTATCGTTTCAACCTCGGCTTCATCCAACGGACGACGGCCATCTTTCCGAGGAGGCATGGCGTTGGCATGCTCGCGTTCTTTGATGTACGTATAGAGTGGGCTTTCTGCGGATTTGCCGGGAACAATCGCGGGCTCCCCAAAATCACCACCACGCAAAGGCGATTCGCGGACATCCAACCTAAGCCCACTGATTTGCTTGGATGGCCCATGGCACTCCATGCAATGCTTCTCGAAAAGTGGCCGAATCGACGCATCAAATCGAATTGAGTCATCCTCTCCAGCAAACGCCTGGACCGGCCCTACGAAGATTCGGAAATGAATCGCTAAAAGTATTAGCAAGGCTGACCATGCTCGATCGCGAATCAGACTAATCCCACGTTCCCTTCGTTTCATGCGGGTTCCCGTTAACATGCAATCACACGGTTTAATGCCATAACACGGTTTAATGCCATAACACGGTTTAATGCCATAACACAGTGTCATGCGAGTAACCAAGGGGGGGGAAGGGAGCACCTGCGAGAAACGGTTTCGCAAGGCTTGGGTTAGGAGGGACGCATGTGCAGTGGAGTACCAAGTATACCCGCCTAACATTACCATGTTGATAAGACATAGGGACGGTTGTCAACTTTTTCAGACGAACGTTCCCAGGCAAGCTTCCGTTTCTCAATTGGGACTCAAAGGTCTCTTCATGGTTTTCAGTCATCAATTTCTAGGTGCAGTTTGCACGGTTTCATGCAAATCTGGTCCGCGGCCCTCGTTGCTAACGATCGCATGGATTACCGGATTCTTTGTAGTATTCCACATCTCGACTGGCATCACCGCTCCGAGCGGTGAAGGGAATGAGGATCTCCAAATCATCGGAGTGAGTGTCACACCGCATCAGTTTTCGCCGAATATGCAATGGCGACGAGCACAAAATCCAGAGCTTTCTGCACGCGTTGAAATGTTTGTTCATAACGGGAGCGATCGCGCGATCCAAATTCCAGCCCCTATTCGATTTGACGCAAAGCTGCCGGAGGAACTGCTGGCTGAAAAAGGCTGGGCGTGGCATGACACTTCTTCGAAGAGCGGTTTTGAGCTCCCCTCCGGTGCCCTTCGGGTCCTACGCTGGAATGGTCTCGATGGAGATTGGGGTGCTGGAACAGAACATACGGTCTCGTTGGCCGGCGATTCTTCTCCCCAATCCACGGTGAACCTTGCACTCCCAAAAATCTTTTTCGAGTCAATTACGTTTCACGTAACAAGACCGCCCGATGGGAAAAATCCGATGTATCCAGATCGGATGCTCGCAGCCATCCGGAACGATCTTCAAGAACCGATCCGAATGGTTTCATGCCGTCTTTGGTTACCGCAATCCAACGAAACTTTCCAAACACTTTACCCCAAACCGATATATCAACAGCTCAACCCGTTTCCGGAAAATGCCATCGTTCCCGCAGGTGAGATCGGCGGCATTGAATTGAACGTTGGTCCATTACCATTATCCTACACAGCAGTAGAGATGGTCGTTCAACCCATCGCACGCAACGAAGAAATACACGTCTGGGGATATCTCAAGATTCGACCAGCGTCGTTTGACATCAGCGGCGGTTGGGTCGCGAGTGTGGTCAAAGGCAGAAACAGCATGACCCAAATCCCGTTTCTAAAAACGCTATCCCAACTCTACATCAACACTGGCCAAATCGAAGAAGTTTCCGGCTATACCGACAATCAAGAACTCTACTCGCAATACCCTATCAAACGGTTCAACCGAATGGCGGACAAGAATCGTTACGATTCTGACTCGATGCTACCGACCATCCATGCCATCGAGTTCTTAGGTGAACCACAGTACGGTGGCGGTCGCCCGGTACCTCCCCAAGAAGTTTTCGACCAACTGGCTCCTTACCAATCCTGGAGACTACCAACCACGGTCACCTTGAGTGAGGAAAGGGACTGGCGATACTACGTCGGTGTTTGTGATTATCCTCACTATGATGCCTACCGGGTCATTGCCCCGGCCGCTGACTCTTGGTCCAAATACGATCGCTGGGGAGGAAAATCCATTCGCTGGGGGGCTCCGCTGGAGACGATCGGCGACATGACGAGAAGCTTGCGGCAGCAAAGCCGACCGGTGACGATCGCCTATTGGTCGCAGGGAGCTCATCATGACTGGGGAGGTGTGCTTAGTCCTAGACGAGGTTCACCGACACCCGATGAGTTGCGATCCCAAGCATGGCAGGGGTTAGGTAACGGGATCGCATCGTTATACTGGTTCAACTTGAGCATGAAGTCCCTTGCAAAATTCCCCGATTTGATCGATCCGATCCGTCGTGTCGGTCGCGAGATTCAAATGCTCAAACCCATCTTGGAGCAATGCGTGTGTTATCAGTACGAGCGGCAAACCAAAGACGACCTTTTGGAGTGGGACCTCAACTCCTTGGTCACGCGTGACACAGCCATGCTGGTGGTTAACGACATCGGCTACGCCATCGATGAACGCTCAAAGACATTTCGCTTTGATCAGCGAAATGGTGTTTTTCCGTTCCAACTACCGCCGTGGCTCATCGCCACCCGGAACGATGCAACGAGCGATGGTGCGGTCAATGACAACCTCTATGTATTTCGAGTCGATTCCGATGGAACCCACAACGTCGAGTACACCGTCGAATCGAAGCTGATCACGATACGGGATTCGGTATCTGTAGTCGGAGTGTACATCGTCACTCGGGACAAAGCTCTCCGTCTGGCGATCGATGCTAAGCATGCGAATCTGCTTCAAACCGAACTCGACTTAGGTTTCAATCCCGTAGATTCAGAAGCCGATCGGAAAACATTGCAATCGCTGGTCGATTAATCCACAGCAAGGCAGATTGATCTAGGTACAATAGCAATCGACGATTGAGATAAAATTACAGCAGTAGCTTTACCGACGAAACCTCATGTTTCTAGCCAATATGTTGAACCATCTAGATCCAATCAGCCTTGAATCGAAATCTGTGTTGCTGCGCTTCCTCAGCACACTCGTGATTTTTTGCTGTGCGAATTTTAGTATTGCAGAGGAACGCCCCAATATCCTCTTCATTTTTTCCGACGACCATGCAAGGCATGCGATCTCTTCCTACGGCTCTAAAGTCAATCAAACACCTCACTTGGATCGACTAGCAACGGAGGGAGCGCGATTCATCAATTCCTTTGTCACCAATTCGATTTGCACCCCAAGCCGCGCGACGCTGCTCACTGGTCAGTATTCGCACCTCAATGGGGTTCCCGTCTTCAATCGATTCGACGGAGCTCGGGACCATGTCGCAAAACGATTGCAGAGTGCAGGCTACCATACCGGCATGATCGGAAAGTGGCACCTCGGCTCGGACCCCACCGGCTTTGACCGCTGGATCGTGCTACCGGGTCAAGGCTCCTACAAGGACCCCCAGTTCCTTGTCCCTGGTCACAAGTTGACCATTGAAGGCCACTGTACCGAAGTAACCACGGAGCTTGGCGTCGAGTTCCTTGAGACACGCCCCAAAGACAAGCCATTCTTCTTGATGCTGCATCACAAAGCGCCTCACCGCGGCTGGGAGCCTGACCCCAAAAACAAGGAAGCGTTTCGCAAGCGGTCCTTCCCTGAGCCTGAAACACTCTGGGACGACTATGCCACTCGACCTGCTGCGCTTCCTGAAAATGCTCAAACGATCGCGAAGGACCTAACTCGCAACGATTTGAAGTTAACACCACCCGACGGTCTTACCGGTAAAGAGCTCAATGCATGGTTGGGGGAAAAGCCGATGGAACTCACGGTCGACGGAAAACTTCTCGAGGGTAAAGAATTAGTCCGATGGAAATACCAAAGGTATATGCAGGATTACCTCGCATGCGTACAAGGCGTCGATGACAGCAT
Source organism: Planctomycetota bacterium (assembly GCA_016872635.1). Taxonomy (GTDB): domain Bacteria; phylum Planctomycetota; class Planctomycetia; order Pirellulales; family Pirellulaceae; genus JBKCUI01. The sequence goes on from VGZN01000019.1 coordinate 8,427, forward strand.
CGGTCAGGTCCTTGAGTATCTAGACAAAAGCGATTTGGCAAAGAATACGATCGTGATGTACACAGCGGACAATGGCTGGTATCTAGGGGACCTTGGAATGTACGACAAGCGTTTCATGTACGAACCCGGGTTGCGAACTCCGTTGATCGTCCGAGGGCCAGGCGTTGTAGCAGGCTCTACACCCGAGGGAATGGTTGCCAACATCGATTTTGCCCCTACCTTCTTGGAGTTGGCAGGCCTTGCTATTCCGGAGAGCGTCCAAGGCCGATCCATCGTTCCACTGCTCCAAGGGAACACGCCAAACAATTGGAGATCCTCAGTCTACTATCGGTATTACCACGATCCAGGGCATCACAATACCCGTGCCCACTATGGAGTTCGCACGGCCAAGCACAAATTGATCTACTACTGGCGCAAAGATTCTTACGAACTGTTCGACTTGGAAAAAGATCCAAACGAGCAAAACAACATGCTCTTTGATCCCGCGGTTGCTTCGCGGCCTGACGTTTCCAAACTGTTCGCCGATCTCAAGCAAGAGATCCAGCGATTGCAAAAAGAATATCGGGATGACGGAACGTATGCTGATCCAAAGAGTTGGCCACAAGGAAGCGCCGACGGACCATTTGGCGACAAAAATCCGTTGGGTAAGAAATCGGTCCAAGACGCGATCCGAGCATCCAAAGGAATTTAGAATCTACCGTTTGAATAGTTTTAATTCGGAGAGTGGAATCTCGCTCCCGTTGCTCCACTCTGCGTCCGCAGCCACACTTTTCTGCGGGCGTAGGGATGTCTTGTTGGCAGGATCGACCGCTCCGCTTCGCTTGCCACTGTACCAGTGGACTTTGCCACTCCCAATAACACGTGCATTCGCACCGTGGATCCACAAGGCGGTCGATTCATCGAGTCCGAGGCCAATCAGTCCTTGGTGATCGGCTACAGCGCGATGCAGTCTCTCTTGACGGTTTTTTGCCATGAAATGTTGATCGATAATCACGCCCGGAAGAAACCCGAACCCGGTCTTGAACTCAGGTCGAACCGTCCCGCCGGAAATCATCTGTTGAGAACAGATCGCCGCTCCCGCGCTAGTTCCACCTAGCACACCGCCGCGTTCGAGCAATCGCACAAGTTCCGAATCGATAGGCGTTCCAAGATAGCGTTCGCTGAGTCGACTTTGATCGCCCCCTGCAATCCAAACGGCATCAGCCTTTCGTAGACACTCCACCCAACGATCGCTCCACGAGAGGTCGGAAAGTACCTGCTCTCGATTCGATGCATGAAGGACATCGATTTTTTGCCAAGGGTACTCTTTCCAATAGTCGGTCCAGAAACTGAAATCCCCCAGATCAGATCGCGGAGAAGCGGTCGGGATAATAACCAGCTTGCCCGAGGACCCTTGGCCTAACCGAAAGAATGTGTCCAGGATCGGCTTGGGCAACGTGGAACCGCCGCACAAGAGGATCGATCCCGCCCACGGTGCAGTATACTGTCTAGTATTCGGTGCAGTATCGGAAGGGGTGGGCTTAGCTTCCACCGATGGAGTACGCGGAGATGCGTCGGGCTCTTGACCGGCAGTTAGCGCAGGAACCCACGATTGTCCGATTGCCAACGTACATGCCGCCCAAATCGCCGGCGCTCGTGCTGAGCCTTTATCGAATCGTCCACGACGGACTGGCATGGCTTATTGACCGCTCGTGTGACGCTTTGGTTTAAAGATTTCCGTCGCCGTCCCAAAATGAACTTCGCCAGCATTCATCAGCGTTTCGCTCAAGGTTGGGTGGGGGTGGATCGACTCTGTGATATCGCGCACTTCACAGCCCATCTCAATGGCCAGTACAGCCTCTGCGATCAATTCACCGGCACCCGAACCGACGATACCGCAACCGAGCACCCGATGCGTCGCTGGATCGACAAGCCATTTGGTTAACCCATCGGTCCTGCCGAGAGCTTGGGCTCGACCACTCGCTGCCCAAGGATAGATCTCGACATCAATCGCGATTCCTTCACGTTTGGCACGTTCTTCGGTCAAACCTGCCCAAGCGATTTCAGGATCCGTAAAGACGACGGCTGGAATGGCTTGTTTATCAAACGCGACATCACGGCCGAGGATCACTTCGATAGCGACCTTCGCCTCATGACTCGCTTTGTGCGCGAGCATCGGTTCGCCCGCGATATCGCCAATCGCGAAAATGTGTGGGTCAGCGGTTCGCTGCTGCTTGTCGCACACAGCAAAACCTCGCTCGTTGACTTGGACCAAAGTGTTTTCAAGACCGATCCCTCGGCTGCATGGACGGCGACCGACGCTGACGAGAACTCGATCGAACCGTTCGTGCCCGAATTTACCTGGCCCCTCAAATGTGACTTCGACTTGATTGTCGATTTCCGCGACGGATCCCACCTTGGTATTCAAGTAGATGCGGTTCTCGAACAACGCCTTCAAACGACGCTGAAGCGGGGCGACCAAATCCCGATCAGCACCCGGAAGAAGCGAATCCGTCCATTCTACGACACTAACTTTGGACCCGAGGTGAGCGTAGACCGTGCCCATCTCGAGACCGATGTAACCGCCACCGATGACAAGCAATCGTTCCGGGATATCCGCCAGCTCAAGAGCTTCGGTCGAATCCATCACCCGCTTGGAACCGACTTGAAAATTCGGGGGCATGGCCGGTGTGCTGCCGGTCGCCAACACGCAATAGTCAAAGGTTAGCTTGCCACCTTCTGGAATGCTCGGATCATTTCCTTCGAGGACTAAGGTCGTGGAATTTTCGAACTTGCCACGCGCCCGAATCACTTTTACGTTGCGCCGTTTGGAAAGTTGCCCGAGACCACCCGTCAGCGTCTCAATCACCTTTTCCTTCCGTGCACGTACTTTGTTGATATCGATCTTTGGTTTGGGAAACTCAACACCCCAACCTTCACTTAGCTCATGAGCCTCTTCGATCACTTTGGCCACGTGCAACAATGCTTTGGAGGGTATACATCCTCGTAGCAAGCAAGTACCGCCGAGCTTTGGCTCCGACTCGACGATCGCGACTTCAAGCCCTTCGTCCGCCGCAAGAAACGCTGCTGCATATCCGCCGGGGCCACCACCCAAGACTACAACTGGTACGTGCATTCGATGTTCGCCATGAAGAAAGGAACTGGGTCACGAAACGTAGGAAAACAAAAGGGCTCTGTTCGAAATTCGAACCGAGCCCCAATAGAACTGTAGCGACGACAACAGCGATGTTATCGCGACAAGAATTCGACCACGATGTTGGCGTTCACTGGTAGCGAAATGTCGCTAGCACCAGGCTGGCCGAGCACCGTCGCCTTGAGGCCTTCGGTATCGAGGGAGACCCAGTCAAGCGGAGCTGGTGCACCGTTCGCAATGATTCCTCGATAAAGATTCCGAATGGCTTCGTTGCTGCGAACTTCAATCAGGTCCCCTGGGCGAAGCATGAACGAAGGACTGGTTACCTTGACGCCATTGACCTTGAAGTGGCCATGCACAACACCTTGACGGGCTTGTGGGCGGGTCTTTGCTAGACCGATTCGTCGAAGAACATTGTCGAGCCGACGTTCGCACATCAAGAGCAGAGTCTGACCGGTATTCCCCTTCTTGCGAACCGCATCGTCGAAGTAACGACGAAGTTGGCGCTCACCGAGTCCGTAGAAATACTTGATCTTTTGCTTTTCCGCGAGAGCGGTGCCGTAGTTGCTCGAACGACGGCTGCGTGGGTGCATCCCCGGAGGGCTTTCGCTGCGCTTTTCGTAAGCTCGTACGCAACCTGCACTTTCATACAACAGGGCGCCCAAGCGTCGATTGATGCGGGCTTTTGGGCCGGTATACCGTGCCATATCTAAACTGCTCCTAACGATCGCCGATTGTACGCGGCGACAACATGAAGGCTCTCGGCATGACCGTACGGGGAAGTCGCAAATAAGCTCCCTGCCTGGCGGCGGAAACCAACGGATACCCTGCGGGTCGCCAATTCCAGTCGGCGAGCCACGCTACTTCGCGCGGTGCTGCTGGAAGGAATCTTTAAATCGAAGCGAAATTATGAGAAATCATCGTCGCCCAACAACCCCAAAAAAACGCGAAAACCCTGCGTTTCCACAACTTTCCGGGCTAACTTGCCCCTTCCAGCGGCAAAAACAGTTGGGGTGGATAGTCCACGCGGATCAAGCAAAGCCCCCGGGCAGGTGCCGTTTTGCCCTCCGGGTCTCGCTCCCTGGACTCGAGCAATCCCTCGATCCAACGGGTCGAAAACCTTCCGCTCCCGAGCGCCACCAAGGCTCCGGTGATGTTCCTCACCATGTTGTAGAGAAACCCGTTCGCCTCAATTTCGAGCGTCAGTTCCCGTCCGCGAAGATGCTCGCGTTCGGCGATATCCAGGGCACGCACCGTTCGCACCGAAGTCTTTCGCGTGGACCCCTGCGCCTCGAATGCCTTGAAATCATGGGTACCGATCAAACATGCCGCCCCACTCCGCATCGCATCGATATTGAGTTGCCGTGGGATCCACCAATGGTACGGATGTTGGATCGGATCGGGAACACGCGACATTCGAATGGTATATCGGTACCGCTTGCCGATCGCATTCCGAATCGGATCGAACCCTGCGACCACGCCTCGGCTTTCAAGCACCACAATGTCGCGCGGGAGATACCGATTGATCGCTTGGACCAAACGGTCTGCTGGATGTGTCCAAACGTCCGTCGCAAAGGAGCAGACTTGGCCGGTCGCATGCACCCCGGAATCGGTTCGACCGCTACCCTGTACCTGGACTGCATGTCCGATCACCCTCGAGACCGCATCGGAGAGGACTTGTTGAACAGCGAGTCCATTGGGTTGTATTTGCCAACCCGTATACCGAGTTCCATCGTAAGCGACGGTAAGAGCAAAAGCAGATGCCATCTCGTTCAGCCTTCAACCACCATGGAGCACACCAATCGACTCACTTCGTGATTCCCTTCCTTCGCGCAGAACATCGCTGGCGTACAGAACATGGCAACTCACCGATGTCCATCGCAACGAAACTTCAAGGAGCGAATCGAAAAATCGGGTAACGACTTCTGAATCGATTTCAGCAATTGAGGCTTCATGAACTCCAATTCAGTCAAAACGATTTTGCTCGACGTGAATACCTGCAACGCCCCCCGATCCACCTTGCCTACGCGCGTTTGCAGTGCCAAATGTGGCCCTACAGCTTGTTCCCAAGCTTGGGCGAGCAACCCCCTGGACTGGATCGCGGCATATCCTTTCTGCTCGATCACGCGATTGAGCACGGTTGAAATCTTCGATGCGTTGATCCTGGTTCCGCGAGGCTTCGGGATCTGGCTTAGATAATAGGCTTCATCGTCCTGGTTCATGGTCTCGATTGTAGGCTCACCGCTCCCAATTGCCGAGCGAAAAGAATACGATTTTCGGCAGCTTCGATTTTCTTACCAGAATTGTGTTCGCTAGATCGCACTTAAACTTCTGTTGGATTTGCCGCGGGAAACCAAATAGACCGCAATTCCACTGGCAAATGTTCCCAGGCAACACCAGAGCTGCACCGGTTTTACAAACCAAGCAGCAACTAAAAGCAACAATGCCCCTGCGATGTAAACCGCTAACGCTATATGCTCCCACCATGCAATCGGCCTTCGGTCGCTCATGGCTTGATAGGCAATCCACAAGGTACTGGTAGCTAAGGCGCCGCAAGCGGTCAGCGTGATACCCAAGTAACTAATCATATCGAGAATGTTCGCCAACCATACCAGCGCGATACTCAATGCCGCTTGGATCCCGATCGCCCCTCTCGGCACGTCGTTCTGGTATCCCAACCATGATGGCAACCAACCATCAGCAGCCATCTGTGCGTAAACTCGCGGCCCTGTCGCTAGCATTGCTAAGACACTCGTGGCTGACGAGAGTGCGATCGTGATGCGCATCACCCATCTCAGCGTGGAACCCCCGACGTCGTACGCCACATCCGATACAAAGTAGTCGCCTCCCGCCAAGATCGCTTCGCGGCTGTCGCATGCAAGGAATAAATAGTTGATCCCCAAATAAATTGCGGTAACCAACAAGCATGCGATGATCATGGACCTCGGCACCAGCATATTGCCATCCTTTGAAGTGTTGCTCCCTTCTAAATTGGTTTGTTCGCCGGCGATTCGGCCATCGATCTCGCCAGCGATATAGATGCTCGCATTGAAACCCGTGTACGATAACGAGATGAAAAAGAGTTGAACAAGAATAGTCATCCAGATCGCAGCATGATCCAATTTCACCAAATAATCGAATGAGACGATTGACTCGCTCAGTGCAGGGACAAAGGGAACCTCGGGGTCGCCCGTCGATGGTTGCTGCAGGAACCCGATGCATGCCATCGCAAAAACCGCAAAACCGATGAACTTGAGGAGAACGATGCCGTTGTTCACCCACGAACCAGTTTTTAAATGGATCCAGTGGAACAGTGCCCCGGTGAGGATCAATCCAGTGGCTATCCATCTCGTGGTATCGTTCGCGGTCCTACTTTCGCTCATGTAGTTCCCGAACACCAATGCTGCCGTAGCTATCGGAGCGGTGAAACCGGCGATGAGTGAAATCCAACCGGCCATAAAGCCAATCGACGGATGGACGAATCTGGACAAAAACGAATACTCACCTCCAGACATCGGGATGCGTTTCGCGAGCGCGGCATACGCGATCGCGCCGCAGATTGCATGGGCACCGCCGAGAGCCCATGCCAGGAGCACTAGCCTTGCGTCTCCCAATGCCCCGAGCGCGTAAGTGCTCGAAATATATACCCCGGACCCAATCATGTTGCCAATGACCAAACAAACCAGCGAGACAAGCCCGATGGATCTGGATTTCGTGCGGCTTGTGGAATTCACTGGGGCTTGCTCCGCTCTGTACTAGTCGTTGAACACTTCGCTGACTTGGTCGCTGACTGGGAAACGGGTTCGATGGCGAAGGCTGGCTGCAATCCGATCATCTTTTCCAGCAACGGATGAGTGGCATCTGGCGTTTCCAATCGGAGGGAAGCGTGCCGGCCGTACCCGCGTAGAAACTCGTCCGCTGTCATCGCTTTTTTACCAGCCAACTGCAGAATTTCGATACCGAGGTAGCCGTCGATGGTCGCGACCGCAAGCACACACCCACCACTAGCAAAGTCCCCCCCCTCCTTTGTGACGGAAACTGCTACCGTCGAACGAAGCGATTCGATTGTATTGCCGTAAAGCAGCATGCCTGGAGCGATCGGTTCGTGATCGTTCCATGTTGCAATCGCGGGGATCGGCCGCGCGCGATGGACGATCAATCGCATCGACTTCCCATCGGGAAGGAGTAGATTGGCATAGACTCCGGGCCACGGTTGGAGACCTCGAATCTGCCGATCGATCCATGATGTTGGGTAACGGCAATTCAATTGCCCATCGGTTTTCTTCAATCGGGGCGCTTTGGTCGCATGGGCGGGATCCTGCAACAGACTGGACGGGGAATCACTCTCGGCCAACATCGCAATCGCCTCGAGGGTAGGAGCAACTCCAAGTTGGCTGAGCCGCTGTTCCAATTGCCCGGCATCTTCATGATCTTCGATCGGGGTAACCGCACGGACCAAAACTGGCCCCGCATCGAGATGCGGTGTCATGTGGATCACGGAAACACCAGCGTGCGTGTCGCCTGAAAGGATCGACCACTGGACGGGAGCAGCACCCCGGTGGCGAGGTAGGAGGGAACCATGCAAATTGATTCCGCCGCACCTCACGGTCCCAATCGCTTCCTTCGAGAGGATCTGACCGTAGTCGCAGACAACAAACAGATCAGCGTGCAGGCCCCGTAGCCACGCGACAGTATCCGCGGCATTGATCGAGTCCGGAGTCGTGATCGAAAAACCGTTTGCTCTCGCCCACACCACGACCGGGCTTTCCGGTGGTGCTTTACCCGCCGAAGGCACAGGAGGTCGAGCCACAACTCCCAGTATTTCGTGGCCAGCGCTCGCAATTTTTTCGAAGGAAGGAACAGCGAAGGGGCCTGTTCCCATGAGAACTATTTTCATGGTTAGGATTCAAGGATTGGTCGACGTCGATCCATTGGTGAAGCGTTTATTTCGAGTCGATTTGCGTTGCTTGCCAACGCATCCGCTCGCGACGAATTGTAACCTGGATATTTCCGGGCAGTTGCAATCGCTGGGGATGTTTCGACACCGAAGCGCGATCGATCAATGCACGAATGCGATTCCAATGAGACTGACTCATCTCGCGAAGCGGCCACCGCCAATCGTGCCAAAGCCTTACAAATCCTTCCCGAACAACAGGCCACGGCGTATCCAAGCATGCATGGACATCGAACTCGTAGGCAACCATCGTTTCGGTATTATCGGACTGGCCCGATGCATCCGCAGTGATATCTAGATTATTGAGCCAAGCACTCGCCAACGACCCGATCACCAGATGCTCTTCACGGATCAACTGAGATGCATTCCAAAGACGACGATCGAGTCCTTCAGTACGTGCGTACCCGCGGAGCCACGGAAGCAATTCATTTCGGATTCGGTTGCGGGTGTAATCGCAGGAATCATTCGATGAATCGTTTCGAAACGGGTACCCATGCTCGCGAAGGTGTTCAACGATTTCGCTGCGATTGACTCCGAGCAATGGTCGTACCAATTGAAGCGTAGCGGTCAATCGTCGCGTAGGGTCCATTGCAGCCAGCCCTGCCGGCCCGGAACCACGGAGCAAATGGTGCAAAAATGTTTCAACGCAATCGTCCGCATGGTGACCTGTCGCAATCCATGACGCACCGAGCCTCACTGCTGATTGCTTAAGAAACCGATGCCTCAACTCACGCAAATGAGCTTCACTGAGTCGCGGCACAACTCCTTCTTCATCGACTCCTAAGCTAAAACCGTCTATTTGCCTGGTTTCCGTCACAAAGGGCAGCTTCCTAGACGCCGCTAACTCACGCACAAAGTCCCTATCCCCGTCGCTTTCCGCGCCGCGGGTAGCGTGATTGTAATGGGCTACGATGACGCGTGTTTTGCTCGAAGCGATTTCAAGGATTCCATGGAGCAGCGCTACGCTGTCGGCGCCGCCGCTGACCGCGACCAAAACCGTGGTATCATGCCACATCGATTCCGGCCAGAAACTACGGATGGATTCAGTCAGTAGTGGCATGTTGCGTTCGTATCGCGAAAGGTTAGCGCAGCGACCGCGAATCGCCATAGCGATCCTGTACCCTCCAACGAGTACGGTGACTTGTCGTTTACTTGTCGTTCCCGGGTTTTTCTTTATTGGGTTTTTCGGCGTTGGGTTTCGGTGCCATTGTTTTTCCAAAATCACCCGCCGTTGCGATCACTAGATTATCAGGTGAAATGTATTCCGCGATCGCTTCGTTGACAGCATCGACCGTGAGTCCTGCAATCTGCGATTCAAGCCGCTCGTAGTATTGCATGTCGCGGCCGGCAAAAAGATTGTTGGCAAGAATAGAAGCAAGTGTCGCATCGCGAGAGCGGTTCAACTGCTGGCTCTGCAAGAAGCCTTGTACGCTGTCTTTGAGCTCCTTTTCGGTCACTCCATCTTTAACCAGCTTTCGCATCTCTTCATCGATGGCTTGAACCACCTTAGACACATTGGCAGGATTGGCGATGGCGGTGATGGAGAGGACAGTAAACTCATCGATTGGGTGGGCTCGAAGGCTGCTGAACACGCCGTACGAGAGGCCTTCTTTTTGTCGGATCCGATCACCGAGCCTTGACGACAGGGCACCTGCGCCCAACACATAATTTCCCATCACCAGTGCTGCGTAATTGGGATCGTCGTCCCGAAGAGGATACTGTTGACCAGCGAAATAGACTGCATTCGCTTTATCAGGGGTTTCGATCGACTTCAATGGTACTTTCACGTCTGTAGATGGTGTAACCGCAACACGTTGATAGGGAATCTTGGACTTCCAATTAGCAAGGATCGCTGAAAGTTTGTTCTCGACTTCAGACGCATCAAGGTCCCCGACGACCGACACCTCACCCTCGCTACCCGAGAGGAACTGGGCATGGATCTCCTTGACATTTTCGAGCTTGAGAGCTTTGATATCTTCTTGTTCTTCAGCAATCGTTGAGACGTATCGGACATCTCCTCGCTCATATGGATTTAAAGTGCGAGTCACAGCAAGGGCTGCGAGCACTTGTGGCTCTTGGGCTTGGGTCTCTAGTTCCGCGATTGTCTGTTCTCGAAGAAGTTCGAACTCGCGCACATCGAAACCTGGTTGCCGAAGCATCTCCTCGATCACATCAAGGACTTCCAAGAGTGTGTCTCGTTTGGTTTCAACGCTGATATTGAGTTGCTGTTTACCGGAGGAAACATTGACCGTTGCATTCAGTTCATCCAGTCGATCATTCAACTCTTCAAGAGATTTTTTAGCAGTGCCTCGTCGAAGCAAGGCACCCAGCATGTCCACAGCAGCTGTCTTTCCATGGAGGGATGCTTCGTCTCCAAAACGAAGATTGAGACTCATCGTTACAGTGCCTCCCCTGGTCTTTTTGGGAAGCATCGCGAATGGAAGTCCAGACTTGAGCTTTCCTCGTATGATTCGTGATTCGACGTTTTTAGGACTAGGATTGAATTGCTCGCCATCGCTCGCCGCTTCCCGTCCGGTGTAGCCAGCAACCAATTCCTCGACCTGGAGACGCTCGGGAACTTCGATGCGTTCGGATGCAGAGGTTGGAACAAAGAGTCCAACGGTACGGTTGTTGCGCACCAAGTATTTTTGTGCAACTCGCTGAACATCTGCTGCCGTTGTCTTCTCGAGAGCGTCTCGAAACAGGAAGTACAACCGCCAGTCGCCTTGTGCGGCCCAATCGCTGAGTTCGATAGCAAGACTTTGAGTTTTCGCCGCCATCATTTCACGTTGATTGAGGAGTTGCCGTTTTGCTCTCTCTACTTCTGCGTCGGTGATCGGATCTCTCGCAAGCCCTTCAAGCGTAGCGATCATGGTGTCGCGAGCTTCCTCCAAAGACTTGTCTTTAGGGACCTGCGCTAGAATCGTGAGCGCCCCCGGATCGTGAAGTGTTGGAGCATCCGGAGCAACAAACGTCGCTTGCTTGGATTCCACGAGGGCCTTGTACAACCGTCCACTCGGGTCACTGGTCAGAACGACCGCAAGAATTTCCACCGCAGGAAAGGATGGATCGGAGCCCGCAGGCACATGGTACATCGCCCCGACATACTGTGTATCCCCAACACGCCGAACGGTCGTGATCCGATCACCGTCTTGCGGAGGTTCCACTGTATAGGTTTTTGGTAGGGGTTGGCTCGGTCGATTGAGGACACCAAAGTACTTTTGGACATTCTCGAGTGCTTTGGTCTCATCGAAGTTGCCAGCGATAATGACCATCGCGTTGTCCGGGCGGTAGTACTTGCGATAGAATGCTTTCAGTGAGTCCACCGGCACACGTTCAATGTCGCTTCGATTACCGATCGTCGACTTGCCGTAGTTGTGCCACTGGAAGCATGCTGAAAACATCCGTTGCTGCAACACAAGCACTGGGTTGTTCTCCCCACGCTCAAACTCGCTTCTTACTACCGAGAACTCCGATTGGAGATCCTCTCCTCGGATTTTGCTATTGACCAGACGGTCGGCTTCAAGCCGGATCGCAAACTCGAGGTTCTCGTCGGTTGCTGGAAGCGTTTCAAAGTAATTCGTCCGATCCAGCCATGTCGTTCCATTGAACTCCGCGCCGCGATCCTTCAGTTGTTTGGGAATATCCGGATGGCGTTCCGTTCCTTTAAACACCATGTGCTCGAGCAAGTGGGCCATTCCGGACTCCCCATAACCTTCGTGCCGTGACCCCACAAATACGGTGCAATTCACAGTGACCTTGGGCTGGCTACGGTCCTGGAACAGCAATACCCGGAGTCCATTTTCCAGCGAATACTCCGTGATTCCTTCGACCGTGGTGACCTTGGTTGGCATCTTGCTATCCGCAAAGGAATTGGAATGTGTCAAAGTTGGAACGAAACAAATGCTCCAAAGGAAAATCAGAATTCCAGGTTTGAAGCGAAATCGGATCATGAGACGAACCCTCTAGCGAGTAGGAACTAGAGTTGTTTTGTGAGAGTTTGTGAGAGTATGAATCAACAACGAAGACTTTTACAATGAAAGACGTTGCGTTCTCGATCTGGAGAACGATCTCGATTTGGAGAAGTCGAATCGCAAATTGTAAACCAAAATAGGATTTAGCGCCCACGGGAATACATATTTTCGAAAGGGATTCGAGATGGCTTGGAAGCAGGTTTTACGATCCGAAGAGTTAGAGGAAGGCCATGGGGTTGAAGTACTGCATGAAGGAGTTGTTATTGCTGTTTTTCGGCACCAAGGAATGCTCTACGCCGTCGACGGTGTTTGCATGCATCAAGGTGGGCCGCTCGCCCGTGGAAAACTATCCGGGGGTACGGTCGTGTGTCCTTGGCATGGTTGGATGTATGAACTTTCGACGGGAAAGAATGCTGTTACTTGTCAAAAGATGTTAAATACCTTTCTGGTCCGAGAAAGGGACGGAAAAATTGAGATTGACGCGAGTTCGTAGGGTTTCCTAGCATCCCGCGTGAGAGATGGCTTTCGCCTCGATGGAAGGATTTACACGGTCAGGAGGACCGCAGTGCAAACGATCAAAACCGCAGTCGTCGTCGTTTTGTTGCTTTTCGTTCTATATGGCGGTTACGTCGCCTTGAATGGAGAAAACACAGAACTTCAATCCTCGCTGGAGAATTTGGTCAGCCCCGATGAACTCGTGGCGGACGTTTCCGGACCAGCCGGTTTTCAACCAGCGGTTGGATCGACCGCTAGCGCACCCAATGCAGATCCATTCGCGAAATTTGCGTCTACCCCGCTGCCAACATTTTCTCCGCCATCACCTCCCCCAATCGCTCAACAGTCTACAGCAAGCAACGACAACGCCAGCGAATTAGCGTCGCCACCGACCATTCCGGCGATTCCTAGTTCCGGTCCGCCAACGATTCCCTCACTCCCGAACTTACCCAGTTCATCCTCGTCCCTTCCAACGCTATCCCCGTCCCTCAGAAACAACGATACTCCTTCGCGAAATACCAGTACTGATGCAAACGTAGAATCGCGCGACGCGAATACCCTCGACAAAGAGCAAGGGAGCAAAGACTCGCCTGGCTTTGGCCTAGCTGTTCCCACGGCACCCAACCTCCCCAGCAACGCTCCGCTCGCCAATTCCGCAGCGACGGCATCGAACGGGTTAGGCTTGCTGCCCAAGAGCATCAACGGATCCAATCCTCCATCCATTCCCCCTTTGGATTTGCCAACGCTGCACGGCGGCGCGGATAATTTGAAGGATGCGACTACGGAACGAACTTCGGAGCCGAACACGAACTCGGAGCCATCCATGCCATCGACAGCCATGGGTAAGTCATATGAGAATGCCAAGCAACTGGCGATGGACCAAGTGGACGACGGCAAATTGCGAGAAGCATTAGCAACGCTCTCGGTATTCTACAACGCAGCAGAATTGACCACCGATCAGCGCAATGACCTCCTGGATATGCTCGACGCACTCGCGAGGGAAGTCATCTACTCTCAACGGCATCTCGTGGAGTTCCCTTACGTAATCGCTCCGAACGAAACTTTGGAACAAGTGGCTAAACGCTACAACGTACCAAAAGAGATATTAGCTCGCATCAATGGAATTGATCCCGAAGGCGAACCATCAGCGGGAGCAAAACTCAAAATTGTTCAAGGTCCATTCCGCGCCGAAATTGACTTGACCCGAAACGAGTTGACCCTGTTCGCCAACGATCTCTACGCGGGTCGTTACCCTGCGACCTTTGGGGCCGAACCGCTGCCTAAGCCTGGGATCTACCAAGTCCTCGACAAACAGCGTCACAGGAATTACTACAGTAGCAACGGTGTCCAAATCTCTGCAAACGATCCGAAAAACCCGTACGGGGGCTATTGGATTGATTTAGGCCAAGATCTATGCATCCATGGTTCCGCAGAACAGGAAGTTGGCGCCAACAATCTTGGCTGCATTAGCTTACCTCCACTGGATGCCAACGATGTTTTTGGTATGCTCGGACGCGGTTCCCAGGTGACCATTCGAAGGTAGGTCACCTTTCCCAATCCGATCCTCCGACTCCGATCTGGCGGCTGCGTGTCATACCTTGCAATACGACAAAGATCTCTTGAAGGCCTTGGTGCGCGAACACGCACTGCAGTTTGGTCAATTCACTCTAGCTAGCGGCAAACAAGCATCATTTTACTTGGACTGCCGCAAAGTCACCCTGCATCCTCAGGGCGCGAACTTGATCGCAGCCGGAATGCTCGACTGGATGACCGGGAATCGCTTTTTTTCGACTCCCGATGCGGTCGGAGGTCTGGCCATCGGTGCTGATCCAATCACAGCGTCCATCGTAGTCCTCGCGGGTCAACGAGGCCTAACAACACGCGGCTTCATGGTGCGCAAAGAAGCGAAAACGCACGGGACCGGAAAATTGGTCGAAGGCCCCGTTACCTCAGGGATGTCCTGCGTCATCGTCGAAGATGTCATCACCAGCGGTGGCAGTGCGCTCAAGGCCGTTGAATCGGCTCGAGAGTTTGGCATGACCGTACTCGGGGTCCTCGGTGTCATCGACCGCCTCGAAGGTGGCCGCGAAGCCATTGAACAAGCCGGTTTGGCACTCGCTACCCTCCTCACCATCAACGACTTTCGTTGATTCGACCGGGCAACCGTTAGCTTGTAATATGCGAGTCAAACCTCTACACGAGTATCTCATTCAAAACCTTGGCACCCTCGACACCCGTCAACTTGAAGTCCAAGCCTTGGAACTTGTAAGTGAACGCATCATGCGCGATGCCTAACTGATGAAGCATCGT
>VGZN01000020.1 GCA_016872635.1 Planctomycetota bacterium
CGTGGAATGGGATCGAATCCCATGCGATTTTCGAACTCAATTTACCCAGGCGTTGATGTGCCGGCATCAGTCCACGCTCCATGCACAACAAGGTTTTCAGAACCCCCGCGAGGCCGGCAGATTCCAGTGTATGCCCTATGATTGCTTTTACACTACCCACCGGAATTCGAGTTCCATCAGGAGTGATTGGCCCAAACACATTGGCTAATGCTTCCATTTCAGTAGCATCACCTACCTGCGTACTCGTGGCATGTGCTTCGATGTACTGAATCTGCTTCATCATTTCCTCGCAAGCGTACGCTCTGCGCACCGCTAGCATTTGCCCCTCTTTCCGGGGTGCCCATAAACTCTTGCCTTTACCATCGGAAGCAACTGCAATTCCTCGGATGACCCCATGTATTGGATCGGAATCGCATAGGGCATCCGAAAGCCGCTTGAGGATTAATACGACAGCTCCTTCACCTATGATCAAACCATCAGCTGTATCATCAAATGGCCGCGTATCGGTCCCACTTAACGACCTTGCCTGAGCAAACAACAGGAGCGAATCGCTGTGGTAACATGACAGTCCCGCAGCAACAGCGATATCAATTCTTCCGGACTGTAACGCCAGGACGGCTGCGTGCAGCGCTTGTAGCGACGACGCACATGCTCCATTGAATGCAGCAAACGGGCCATCCCATCCCAGCATTTGAAGCGTCGCCATGGCCGCAACAGGTGCCCCCAACGCAGGTCCAGATCCCTCGCCTCGATGAGGCATCGCTCCTCGAACTTCACGTATCAACCGATCACGCCAGCGAATCGCCGCTGAACGATCGATTTCAGGAGTACTATCCGGCAATTGCTCAAGCAACGCTGCCGCTTGTGCAATGTAACTTGAGTATGCAAGATCTCCCGCGATGGATCCACCACGAGTATGACCAATGTAGACCCCCCCTAGCTCTCCTCCAAATGATTCCAACGGTCTCCCAGCATCTAGGCATGCATCACGTGCAACCGACAGTAAATCCCTCAACGCAGTTTCGGGGTGATTTTTCCATTGAACTGGCAAATCACGCCGCTTGTCTTTGGGTACCGGAGTAACCAAACAGGCCTTGGAGCAATAGGTTTTAAAATCCTTGCCTGGCTCTGGATCGAAGAACAAAGATCGATCGAAGCGTTCTTCCGGGATCTCGGTTATGGTAGGAGTATCCGAGAGTATCAGACTAAGATACGCACCGAGATTTGGGGCTCCGGGTAAATGGCAGCCACGACCAATAATTGCGATTGGTTCTGCGTTCTCGCTCAGCAACATGGAAGGGCACTCTCTCGGCGTACAAAATCACAAGCTATCCATGCCGCTCGATACTTTTACCTCGATACTTTTTCCTCGATGTATCGACGTCAAAAACATTCAAGTCAAAACGATATTACTCGTCAAATGGGATCCTTGTGCGACGCTGTCCAGTCGCCGAAGAAGAAAATCGATATGTTCCTCAAGCGTTTGGGGCGAAGTTTTCTCTTGACTCGTAAGTTGAACCCACGCCTGCCCGCACGCCTCCAACGCGGAAAAGGAGTTCTTTTCTTTTAGATACCTGAGTCCAAAGGTCACTCGGGGTAGTTCTCCCGAGAAGCCTTTCTCAAATACGATATTTCCTGCTTCGTCATCGCCGAGGATGATCGAACCTCCTCCAGACCCAATTGCATTGAGTTGAACGAATGCCTTCGAAACCAATTTTGATTCGACAGCTCTCTCTAGCAACCATTCGACGATAGAATCGGACAGTGGGTCGAAACGTGGCTTCGGCCAGCCAAATCCGGATCGTATTGCGAAATCGCATAGCCGTTCGAGCACCACATCGTCTAGCCTGGGGCATTTCAATGCATCGGGTGTCAACGATTTCGTCGATTGAGCGAAATCCATCAGATTTCGAGTGTCAAAGACTGGGTCATCACGCCAGTATTCTTGATACGCTGAGACTTGATTCGAGAATGCTTTTCCTAGCGACGACCAATCATTCTTTGGGCGTTCGCTACCTTGTAGTTCGCCATCTGAAGGCCCATTGAATTGCGGTTGTACATTCTCGGTTTGTCTGTTTGATTTTTCGTGAGACTCAGTACTGCGAAAGTACTTTACCAGAGATCGCTGCATCGCTGCAGCAGCCATGTGTGCGCTGACTCGCTCTTCGGGCGTAAGGTGATAAACACGTCCCCACGAAGCGGGAACAGAAACGACGCTTGCAATCACGCGTGAGACCCATTCCACGGGAACAAAGTTTTTCTCTTCCGAACCTGTAAGCCCCAGAGCGGCGAGCATAGACTCCATAGGCACAGGTTCGTCAGATACACCTAACTTGGCTCCTTGTAACAACAACGTAGCCATCGATTTTAGCGGTGCATAAAACCCGTGGTAAGTACTCGTGTAACCGCTCTCCGAGTCCCCTACAATAATCGCTGGTCGAAAAACGGTCAGGTGATCGAAGGAGGCGTTCCGCCATTCTATTTCGCTCGCGCATTTGCTGGCCTCGTATTCAGTTGCGAAACTTTGCCCGATATCCAGCTCAGACTCCAAAATCGCACCAGTGCGTCGGCCGCATACGTACGCCGTTGAAACGTGGAAAACAAAGGCGATTCCAGCTTCTTTACACGCTCGGATTGCATGCTGTGTTCCGATCAGGTTGGACCGCCACGGTTCACCATCTTCTCGGTTTGTATCGAACGTAAGGCTCGCTGCATTATGTAAAAACGCGTAGCAATGCCGCTTGATCCAGGCTCTATCGCTGATGCTGATTCCTAGATCATTCTCGGTGATGTCGGAATCGATCACGACCGGCCTTGGCAATGCACGGCCTAACTGTTGCTCCCACCGAACCATGAGATTTTCGATTCGGTCCTCGGGTCGCCTTCCCGGCGCGGAACGGCACAATACGGCCACGTTCCAGCCCATTGTAATCAAATCCTTTAGCAAATACTCACCCAGCAATCCCGTAGGACCTGACATAAGTATGTGGCTCATCTCTATTCAATGCCTCCAAACAATTGGGGTCTTGATTTTGCAAAACGCTGGGAGGTTGGCATCTGGTTGTCTGGGGTATCGAAGGGCCCTGCTTCGATAAATCCTTGTAGTTCAGTATGTGGCAATTAGACTAGTTCGACGCAGTGAGAAGTCAAACAAGGCTTCGATTTTGAATCGGTTTTCTAAACCAAGCTCTGTCGCTTCGAATCTTCGTCATACACAGCAGCCTTCGATGCAGCCCTACAAGCCTATTCGGTCGATCTCCATCGTAGGTTCAGGTCACTGTGGCAGACAAATTGCTTTCCTGACAGCTAAAGCTGGCTTGGTTACACGATGTTTTGAGCCCTCGGTAATCCTTCTTGAGGATTCAAGAAAGAAATTTTACGAGAAGTTTGGCTTAGACTCAAATCTCACGTGGACCTCAAATATCGCCGAAGCTTCTAGCTCCGATTTAATTCTTGAGTCGGTACCAGAATCATTAGAAATTAAAAGGGATGCGTTGAAGCCCTTTATGTTCTATTGCGATTCAACAACCATTCTTGCGTCGAACTCATCCTACCTAGCTCCCTCGATGATTTTTCGTGGTTTCCCTCACCCAGAGCGATTCGCTGCTCTCCATTTCCACGTCCCACCATGGTTTGCTACTGCGGTCGATGTGATGCCTGCACCCCGAACATCGAAGATGGTAATTCAAGCCCTCACGGAACTGGTAATAGAGATCGGACTGACTCCGATCGTACTCCAACGCGAGTTTCCAGGTTATGTATTCAACAACCTATTGCATCCGCTATTGATTCGCTCGATGGAACTGGTTGAGCGAGGAGTCTGTGCACCCGAAGATATCGAAAGGTCATGGCGTGCAATAACTCACATGCCAGTAGGCCCTTTTGGCATGATGCTCGAGATCGGCTTGCCGTCTCTTCGGACTATCTTAGAAAATGCTCTTGGCTACCTCGATGATCCGAGCATTCGCCGTGCCTATCAGTTTCTCGTTTCATGGGATGGAGTCCTTGATCCGGTTCGTTGCGCGCCGATCTTCTATCCTCAAGCAGGGTTTCCCCGTGTCGCAACGAAACCGGTGCTCGACAAGTTCTCGCGATTTGAACTTGTCTGGGAAACATCCGATCCAAGCTTCGCTCCCAATTGCGATTCCCATGAAATTCTCCGCGAGCATTGGGAATCATGCGTCACACATCAAAACCAGATTGTGCAAGAGGAGCAGGGAAACGAAGAGATCTTATTTTGGCCTAATCCCTCTGGCTCTGAGACGACTGTTCCCTCTTCGTTGGAGGAACGTGATCTAGCGAGCGAACTCGTTCATCTCGTAACTGTTCTCAAGTCCAATAAGGCCGTTTCCGAACGGTTGCGGCACCCCAAGCCTCTCATCCTTGCATGCACATCGGATTCATCTCGCCTCAGTCATCAATTACTTCCTGGATTGTCGGGACTCGCTCGGTCCATTTGGTTAGAAGGTTTGTCGACAAGCTCATTGGATTCTACGGAACAGATCCATTTTCATGGTCCGAAATTCCACCTCCTGGAAATCGACTTTCATGCGCGCTCCACGCCTTCCCATAACGGGAAGCCCCAGATTTTCGAGAAAAACGACCGCGATGTACCGAATCAATTTTTACACGTACATCAGCGTTTTCACGGAGGCGAATGGCAGGTTCAGAAACTACGAAGACTGTCGGATACAGAGGAGAGTTCACAGCCAGCATCGATCCCTCTTCGGGATAATCTTGAGGGGACTCGATGGCTCATCAGTGGAGGCGGCCGGGGGATAACATTCGAACTCGCTCGTTTTCTTGGAGAGCACGGAGCAAAGCTCGAACTGCTCGGAAGAACCCCGACACCGACTTTGGATTGGTACGCAAAAAGCGAGGATGAGATCGAAGCAATTCGTAAAGAGATGATCCGACGAGCCGCATCCGAGAAAAAATCACTACCTGCGGTAGCGGCGCAATTTGACGCCACCTGTGAACTCTCTCGTAACTTGCATGTACTTGATACTGCGAAAATCGAGTATTTCTATCACGCAATTGATGTTTCAAATCGAAATTTGCTTTCGCAACTCTACACGTCTCTCGTCGACCAACGCACCCCAATACACGGTTTCCTACATGGAGCTGGATTCGAGCAAACCTCGGTCCTTTCAAAAAAATCAGTGGACTCCATCCGCACAACTATTATGACAAAGGTGCGGGGTGCCCTGAACCTGGAATCACTCATCACCCAATCGACGCGATGGTTTATTCAATGCGGTTCCTTGGCAGGCTACTTTGGGGGGATCGGACAAGTGGACTATGCCGCGGCAAATGGATTTCTTGGTGAACGAGCAGCACAACTATCGCTTAGATGGCCTGAACTGCAAAGCTTGACCATCGCGTGGCCGGGTTGGGCAGATATTGGAATGGCCGCACGGCCTAGCAGCAAGTGGGCGCTCCAGCATGCGGGTCATACCCTCATGCCCTTCGAGGAAGGATTACGTCATTTTCAATGGCTACTAGAACATAAGTGTGTGGGTTACGTATTGATCTGCAATCCCTCGGAAATTCCCACGACCCTTTTTGCCACCGGGGATAGCAATGGATAATCAGAACATACGATTCGATGCCACTCCCTTCGAATGGTACATGCTCGAAGATCATTCGGAGACGCATCCGATGGTTTTCACACTTTACTTTGACGTAAAAGGTTCGATAAGCAAGCAATTGCTCGAACAAGCCTTTTGGTATGCGATCGAGAGCCATCCACTTTTACGATCAAGCACGTTGGTTCTCAGTGGGTGGCCTCGCTATGCATGGGAGAGTTCAAGGTTTGTTCTGGAAGGGGAAGCGGACGATGGATTGATCCTACTGAGTGCCCCCATGAAGAATGCAATCGATCCCTTCCGAGAACGCCTTTGTCGCTTGAAGATCTATCGCTTATCCGATAGGGCTTTGGAATCACAAGAGCGATGGGCAATCGCTATTGACTTTCATCATGCAGTAGCTGATGGAATCGGGGCTCTCGAATTTTGCTCAGATTTATTTCGAATCTATGAACATCTGATCGCGGAATCAACCAATGGCGATCCGAATTCCTTGTCGATAAATGGAGGTAATCGATTTCAAGGTGTCGATATAAATCTTCTTTCGGAACGAGGTATCCTAGACCGGAGTATTCCTTATCCCGTTAGTCGGGTGACTGCGCTTCGATTTCTCGCATGGGAGACAGCTAGGTTTCTTTTTGCGTTCCCTGCTCGGTTGAGTTACATCAGTCGTCAGACCGAATCCGACATGGTTACTCCATGGAACGACTCCCAGACCTCCGTAAGAGAACTTTTGCAATGGGAAACATTCGGACTTTCCGGATTAGAGTTTTCACCGGACATCGCAAAAGTCCTCCGAGAGTATGCACATTGCTGTGGCGGGACTTTGAACCACCTTTTGCTCGCCGCTACCCTCAGAGCGCTTGCCCGAGGCAAACCTAGTTTTCTAGGTCGATTACGAACTTGGGTTACGGTGCTTCCTATCAATATGAGACGACTCACTCCACATCGTATGCCTTGCCACAATGGGATTGGATATGCTTTTCTACGCCGTAAAAGGTCGGATTGTCTAGATTGGAATAAGAACTTCCTTTCCATTCAGTCGGAAATAAAAGCGATTCAGGATTGGAAGCTTGCTGGGCTTTTCCTGGATGTGTTGGCACGCCTGCAAAGGGCTCCACGTTGGATCGCGCGGTTCGTACTTCGAAAATCGCAACCAGGATCCTTTGTCTGGAGTTATTTGGGGGATCCGATGCGTCGTTTCCCAAATCGAATGAGAGAGCAAGACGGATCGATTCGATTTGGGGACGCGATTTTAGAAGGTTTGGCGGCAGCGCCCCCGACGCGCGCGGGCACAGAGTTAGCGGTTCTCGCTACACTATGGCGTGACTCCATCAGGCTCTATTTTCGGTTTGACGAACAAATGATCTCGAAACAACAATCGGCCTCCATCCGTCAATGGATTGCCGAGGAGATCGTATCGATCGCAGAAACGGTTCAAAAGTCGCAAGACCATCCGTGCAACTCATCTAAAACGTCAGGCCTTACTCAAACATAGGCTTACGGGATTCCTCAATCCCATTTGAAGTACCATGTCAACGATCATCAAAGCAACGGAATTGTCCAAAATCTATTCCTCAGGTAGCGCGTCCTACCAAGCGCTCAGAGGGATCGATTTGGAGATCGAACGAGGAGAATTTGTTTCGATCATGGGGCCATCGGGTTGTGGCAAGAGTACGTTGCTTTATCTACTGGGGGGTATTGAGAAAGCGACTGCAGGTCATGTTTTTTTTGAATCGATTGACTTAGCAAACTTGTCGGAAGCGAACCTCACTGAGCTACGACGTCGAAAAATCGGCTTTGTTTTTCAAAAGGGATTGTTGTTGCCGATGTTAACAGCCAGAGAAAATGTTTGTGTACCACTCCGTCTAGACCGTGTGAAGCATTCCGACTGCCTTCGTCGAGCCGACGAAGCCTTGGAGGCGGTTGGGATGTCCCACCGAAGCCACCATCGTCCAGGTGAAATGTCAGGGGGAGAGGCCCAACGTGTTGCGATCGCGAGAGCCATTGTGACAAACCCGGCAGTTGTCCTAGCTGATGAGCCGACAGGAGCACTCGACTCGGTCAATAGTGAGCACATTATTGAGCTCTTTCAGGCCGTGGTAAAAAACCGTGGACAAACCCTGGTTATGGTAACTCATGATCACGACATTGCTCAGACGGCGAATCGAATGATTCGAATGCGTGATGGAGCGATCATCGAAACTGTTGAAATCTCGCCGACCGAACGCAAGCCCGCGCATGTCAAATCATGAGACAAATCTTTGTTCGCCATTGGTTGGAGAGACCTGGGCGTTTTTTCCTGATCTTGCTGGGACTGACAACTGCCACTGCCGCAATTGTCACAGTCCTCTGCGCTTCCTTCAACGCAAGGAATTCGTTTGCCCAATTCGATCGATTGGCATCTGGTCTTCCCGCTATCGACATCACCCATAATCAAGGAGCACGGTTTGATCCCAACATAATAGCTGATGAACCTTTGCCTTTTCCCGCTTTGGCGACCGCTCCAATGCTGTTTCGTGGATCCATTGCGCGTAGCGAAACCGAGAGACTACGCTGTCTTCTTCTGGGGGTACCGCTCGCAGATCCCAGTGATACGGAGGAAATTTCTGCAACTGTCTCCTACTGGAGCCAAAGCAACCGCGAAAAACTAGGAGCATTTCTTGGTCTTAGGTCATCCGTTTCGTTGGGCAGAGAAGAATGCATTCTCTCCGAAAGCGCCGCTCGAAGCTTAAACATCGCCGAGGCGGGTGAGGTGCACATCTTATTTAGAAGGAGCATCCGAAAACTGGTGGTGCGCCATATTGTACCTAACGAGATATGGCAGTCGTTTGCTTTAGAACCATCGATTATTGTTGATCTTTATACGTTGCAGAAATGGGCGAATTTGAAGGACCAAGTCGACCGCATCCGAATCTTCGTCGGTGCAAATGATGAAAAAACAATGGAGAAACGAAGAGAAAAACTTTCTGCCTCACTCGTAGACGATTTAGTCGCGAACGTGCGTACGAGTTCGTTCGGTAGCGCTTCTAATGTCTTTCGCTCAGCGGAATTAGGTCTTGGATTTGCTACTGTTTTAGCGGGAGCCATGTCTATTTACATCCTGCTCAATTCGATTCGAATGAATCTACTAGAGCGTCGGCAACATTTCGCAATCTTGCGGTGCATCGGTGCTACTCCTACTCAGATATTTGTTGCTATCCTTATTGAGATCGCTGCAATCGCAAGTCTAGCATCCATTCTTGGTCTAGCACTTGGAATCGCTCTTGGCCGTTTACTGCAAAATGTCCTATTGGCGATGACACCTGCAGATTCCGTGGCTTACGCCGTGCCATGGAGCACACTGATTCCACTTGCTGCTATCGTTCCTTTGTTCTCAATAGTCATCACATGCGTGGCAAACTGGGAACAACGGAATATTTCCCCCTTGGAGAACTTTCAGGAGCCGAATCAGATTCTAGCGGAAGGGCTGCGGATGCGATGGATTGGGCTGGGTATCGGGCTCTGGGGTATCTCCCTCATTGCTCTGATTGCAGTCCGAAACGAAATAATTCCGTTCTATTGGGCAATTCCGGCGGGACTCCTCACACTCATTGCGTACCTGATGTTCTTGCCGATCGGCTGGGTTCCGTTGCTGTTCGCCATTGCGTTTCTCAATAAAGATGGGCGTTGGTTTAGCATCGATTTGGCACGCTACCAGTTGACTCGGCGCGCTGAAAGAACATCGCTATCCGCCGGGTTTCTGGTCATTGCCCTGTGTGGGGCCATTGGGTTGGGGCAAGCACTCTTGAGCAATATCTCGGAGCTCAGACGCTGGTACGAACTCGCCTTTGCTGGAGATATCTTTTTGGTGAGCCGTCCAACACAGGTAAGCGACTCCGAAGACCCCATACGCGCGACCTTGTTAAGCCTTGATCCCGAAACAGTGCAATGGCTAGATTCTATTCGATTCTTCGATATGGAAATTGAAGGTATCGCAGTCTCGGCCATCGTTCGCGAATTTCCCGAAGCATCTCCATTTCCAGGTGTCTTGAGGGGAATTACACAAGCGGAGGCATTGAGCGAACTTCGAGCTGGAAAAATCCTGTTGAATGCGATATTAGCAAAACGACTTGGTAAGAGAACACGCGATCGCATACTGCTGCAGTACATGGGCCAAGTATCTGAATTCGAAGTGGCTGGAACCTTTGTAGATTTTAAAAATGGAGGTATGTCGATTCTCACGGAACGGCGAGCCATGCAATCGCGATGGGTAGTAACCGGTTTTGACCTACTGGCAATCCGATGTTCCCCAGATAAGATCACCGATGTTACTCGATCTATACAGTCGCTCGAGGCGGCTAACTCGATTCAAATCATCCCTGGCAACGATCTGCGTTCTAGCATTGATTCCAGCATTTCGAGCGTGATTCTTGGTATCACTCTTGTCGTGATTTCCTCGTTTGCAATCGGAGGACTTGGAATCGCATCGACAATGGCGATGAATGTTACCGAACAAACCAAAGACTTCTCCCTGCTTCGATTGATAGGAATGTCGCAACGACAAGTTCTGATTTGCGTGATGGCCCAAGGATTACTACTAGGCATCATAGGAAGCGTTTTTGGATGGATCGGAGGAGTCACCACTGCCTGGATAATCCATGCCTGCAGCGAGGTGATTCTAGGATATACTCCTCGTTTCGAATCAGCGTGGCATTTACCAGGTCTAAGTATCGCCGGGGCGATTTTCGTAGTCATTATCGCTAGCTTGATCCCAGCCTTTCGTGCCGCGCAAGTCGACCCCAAAAAGTCACTCCAATACGAAATCTAAATATCATGGCACTCCCCGCTTCAAATCCATTCAAAACATTTCATCTTTCCTTGTATTCGTTCGGCGGATCACTCTTCCTGACTTGTTTCCTTTTAACCGTCCCTCTAAATCGCTATCTACTCGCGCAATACTCATCGCACGAACCCAGTCTATCCGGCCTCTTACCAAAACAATGCGATTCTTACCTGGCATTTCAATCGAGCTTGAAGATCGAACGAGCGATACAACAATCATGCTTAGGAGAACAACTGAGAAGTACCAACTGGCAATCTATCGCAAGAATGCAAATTAAAGATGGAGTAGGATCACTCCTGAATCCGCGACCTTGGTTTGGTTTTCGCTGGGAGAACCTATCAGGGATCGATGCGAAGGGGCTACTTTTTTCAGCGAACGTCGGAAAACTCGATATTCAAACCATCAGCGCATTTCAATTCGAGGATCTCTCAGACGCTCGAAGGTTTATCTTATCTTGGCGCGAGAACGACCGCAAAGAACCCGACTCGAAGTCACCTCGGACACCGATTCCAGGAAGAAACAATGAAGCACGATGGTATACCAACCAATCCACCCAATGCCATCTTCTACAAATCGACAAACTCATACTAGTTTCCACCAGCGAAATCCATTTAAAGGAGTGGTTGCAAGATGCGATTGCGCGCGGAGTCTGGACTTCCAAAACTGATACCGCAGCGGATGTCGAGTTGAAAGCGTTTGAGCAATCGAACCACACGGGTGTACGATTTTGGCTAAGGCCGCAACAGTTTGCGAACCACTGGAGCAAATCCATGCGACCTTCAGCGACAGCATGGACAAAGGCGACTTTGCCAAGTCTCCAATCGGTTGCTGGAACCTTGTTTGTCCCGAATGACGAAGGATCATGGACCGTTGAGTACCACGTACAGTTGCAAAAGAACTTACAAAGTGTGGCGAAACTATTGAGCTTTACGTCCGACAAACCCATCGAAATACCTGGACTCGATTTTTCCCAAGCTGAAACATGGACCATGTCCAATGTGGATATCAAGGATTGGTTTGAGGGCTTCTGTCAATCTATGAACATCGCCATCGATCCGAAAATACCAGGTATGTTTGACGATATCATCGATGCGATATTAACTGATCCAGAAGGGCCTAAAGTCGATCTGAAGAAAGATCTCTTTCATCGCTTGAAGCCATCGATTGCCGTAGTGTCTAAGTCGACTTTCGAACCAATCGGAAACCGTAATCGTGACTATCTTTGGCTTTTTGAACTCGACTCTGGCGTAGATGCAGTGAAATTGGCGGATAAGCTCTTTGAAGAAGATGATATTGTCGAGAAAGAATCCGTTGGTGATTATTCAGTTTGGTTCACACGTGGGGATGCACCGCTTCTAACATCTGCGACTACTGGATCAGGTAGGCAAATTCAGTCACTAGCATGTGGTCCCAAGTACTTGATAGCGTGCAGCAACAAGGATTGGTTAACGGAAGTTCTTATGAAAAGTACTCCGGAGCACACACCTTTTTTTTCCTTGAGCCAGTCTTGGTCAAAACGACTCGAGCCTCAAGCCAGAGAGCCCAGATCTCTCCTTCAAGGTATCGACAGCAAAAAAGCCTTCCGACTCGATTGGGAACATGTTCAGAACGCAGAGCGTCAAACACTAATGGCGACGGCGTTTCTCGATTTGGTCTTGGGTGGCACTTCCTACGCACACAAGACAAAGGATCTCGTACCAACTTGGACCAGCGTCCATAATTGCTTCGGTATTCTGTCGCACAGCTTAATAAGGACCTCGGATACGTTAAACGGCTCCATCGTCGTCGACGATTCGAATTGATCTTTTCGAATTACTTCCTAGTAAGTTAGCCGATGCATCGGCCGGAAATCGTCAAACTACATCGATCTACCTGACAAGGCTTCGAGACAGAATCAAAACGCGATCAAGAACTTAGGTTATGGACCCGAACCTCCCTCGCTTACTCTTTCCTAAGGAAGTCGAATTCGAAGCTATCGATGACTTTTCACTTGCAACACCACTCACCTGTCTTGAGTCATCGCTCATTACCAAAGCTGTCCCGAAACGTGTTGCAGATTTCCGTGCAGGACGTCATTGCGCAAGGATTGCGTTATCGCGTTTAGGGCAAACTCGCTTCGACCTTCTATGTGGTGAATATCGTGAGCCACTATGGCCAATTGGAATTGTCGGTAGCATCTCGCATTGCTCGAATATGGCAGCGGCAGTCGTTGCACGCGACGAAGATTACATTTCAATCGGTATCGATATCGAAACAGCAGAACCGCTTCCCTCAAGCCTTGTAAAGCGAATCGCATTGCCGGAAGAGATTGGAATGATAACAGATTGGGACAAAAACATTCCATGGAGCAAGCTTCTATTCAGCGTCAAGGAGGCCTTTTACAAGGCCTGGTTCCCTATCACGAAACATCGGCTTGAGTTCCATGATGTAATCGTCAGAATCCTTCCCTTCGACAATTCGTCTTCTGGTGAGTTTTCAGTCCTGCTTCCGTCAGAATGTACAAAAAAAGATCTTTCAGCGCTAGGGCGATTCGTTTTGCATGGCGGGTATTGGTGGACAGGTTATTCAATCCTCCAGATAAGTCGTGATGCTTAGTCGTCGTTTGATAAGGTTGGGGGTAGACCGAGCGCCTCTTCGACCTTTTCCGCAGCCATCACCAAATGCCCCAAGCAGCGACCTCTCAAGTTGTAGTACTCGGAAATAACGACGGTGATCATCCATGTCACCGCTAAAAAACTGTCATTTAAATTCGAGTATGACCCGCGACTTACGACGAATATAGCACGGATATCCCGGTGTGGTTTCACAATATTTTATCTTGCCGATTGACAATTGCCCCCACTCAGGAGCGGACGTGCGCTGTTAACGCATCCGGCTCCCAACCCCAAACGGGTCGACGAGTGACCATCGACAAGCCCGATGGCGGCAAGCGATTGTTAGGTATCCCAAACTTAATTGACCGTGTGATCCAGCAAGCCATCGTACAAATCCTAACTCCTGTGTTCGGTCCGGGTTTCTCGGACTCGAGCTATGGGTTTCGACCGAAACGCTCTGCTCATGGAGCAGCCAAGCAGGTACGCCGCATCATTCGTCGTGGTTTTCGCTATGCCGTGGACATGGATCTCTCCAAGTTCTTTGACCGCGTCGGGAAACGTGTCGCAGAAGTCCATCCATCGGTACAGGCACCGCATCCGTGAGATCACCGGGCGCAGCCGCGGAATCTCGATGGATCATCGATTGCTAGAACTCGCGCGCTATGTACGAGGATGAATGGGGCACTTTGCACTTGCCTCTCAATTGAAACTGTTTGCAAGCTTGGAACAGTGACGGTATTTTTTCTTGCGAAAGGCGAGGTGGAAGACGCATTCGCTGTTGTTACTGGAAACGCTGGCCACATGATCGCACATGTATCCGGGAACTTATCGCGATGCATGTGCCCCATCGGAACGCGATCTGACACGGCAAGAGTCGCAAAGGACCTTGGCATGTAGCCAAAAAGATCGCATGCGGTGTCGGGATGACGAATGATTGGTTTGCTTCGCAGGGTGTCTTGAGCCTGAAAACCCTCTGGGTAGAACTTGCTCATCTTCGTGGAACCGCCGCCGCACTCCTGTGCGTTGAACCAACGCGGCCGGACCCGTATGCTAGGGGGTGTAGGGAGGGTGTTGGCTAGTCTCTATAATGCCAACCGAACGGACACCAACGAATGAGACTCCCCGACCGAACGGTCCTATCCTTGTGACACAAGATCTAATCCTTTATTTATTCGTCCGAGTCGAGAAATGATCACTGCTGGATCACTACTTAATCCAAGATCGCGACCACGTCTTCAAGCTCTCCGGAAACCAAATAGTAGTTCGCGTACGGAAAACGATCTGACAGCGAAGGATGGAAGCCACGACATCTTTCAAGAACGCCTCCGATCGACTGTAGTTTTTCGATGTCTTGTCGCAGGCAGTTCAGGAAATATTCATCCAGGCCTAGAGACTATTGACCGTAGAACATGGCACCGTCAACGAGATCATCACGTGCCTCATCCCTGATCTCGACGTGCATTCAATCGCTCCCTGACGTCATCGAAAGCAGCATCGATCGGAAGTCTAGGCGCGCAAGAAGGATTTGCGATCCGATGAGCCAATACATCGCCAAAACAATCGGGCGAGGAAAGGCGAGCAGGATTCGCTGACAAATCCCGCCACAGGATGTCCAACGCGTCTAGCTTCTCTTCGGGCGTTAGTGACGCCAGCATATTCTTAAGTGACATTGATCTTCCTACACAAAATAGCCTAGCCCGCACGCCGACACTTTGTAAAGTCTGCGTGAAGGACAAACGCAAACGATTACGCGGTGGCCGCCGAGTGACGATCTTCCATTCGAATCCGACGCAATCGGCAACTCGCGTGCATCGACTCGTTCGCCGAGTTCGTGATCTTCACCTCGTGGAGGTCATGAACTGGGCTGCTTTCATCGCCTCCGCTCGGTCTAAGGTCGTGCTGTAGTCAATGATGTATAGCTCACAGGAACGGCATAGATAGGACCGGAAGAATGCCGCCTAAGAGGGCAGAAGCTTGGCTAAGCCTGACTTCGCCACGTCCTCGTCAAGGAACACAAAGTGCTGTAGCTTGTCTGGAGCAACGAAAGAAAGGCCCGGTGCCTTGTGAGCGAAGCCGGCCTGCAATGCCTCCCCGCAACGAGGACAAGATTGAAAAGCGGTCTTTTCCATGGAGTCACCTCTGAGTGAGAACGAATGTCCAAATTGTCGACTAACGGCCGCTGTATCCAAGTTGCGGTCTTTGATGCCACCGTCAGGAAACGCCCGATCCGCAACATCTAATCCTTTATCTGTTCGTTGGTCCGTCCTTGCTCTAGTTGCTATTGCGTGCGGGACCAAGCATTCGTTCGAGCAAGCTCCGAAATCCGACCTCGGAGTCTGTCGTCATACACCGCTTGGGGATAACGGACAGGTCTCTAACACTGTGATACAATATGAAGAATTCCTTGTCTTGAAGCCATGCCTGATACATCGTCCATTTAAGATTGGCGTCAATCGAGTCAGTCCGAAATTCAATCCCGCTTTCCGAAAACCGGAGCCGATACTCGGATTTCAGTTTTGGCTGCCATCTGTAAAGTAGGTTCGGCCATAGCAGGATTGCGTATCCGACCAAGGCCAGCAGTAACACACCGGAAACGATCGCGAACCAAGCAATCATAGCGTTTGATGTATTGAGGAGGTACAGACCAAGTCCTATTACGACGCAGCTCCCAACAACGTCTCGAACAACGCTCAGCTTCGACCGATAATGGCGTCGCATCGCACGAATGTATTCTTCACGGGTTATAGTGAAGGTAGCTTCGATCACGTTCAATGACATCTCCTCAATTCAACGGACGACCGGTAGGTTTCAGCCGCTGCCGGAAGCGGGAGCGACGGAGGAGCGGACGCTGGAGGCAGTCGGCTGGAAAGCCTTGTTCGGCAGGGCGAATATACGAAAACGTCCTTATCAAACGACATCTCGTGTATTCCTTGTTGCTACTCCCCTGTCGTGCTGAGTCCCCAAAACATTCACCAGGCAGCCTGGAGAACTTCTAGCACCTCCGCATTACTTTGCACCGGACGAGGATTCGTTGCCACGGTGAACTCGCTGGCGACTTGCTCGGCAATTTGCGGTAACGCCCCTTCGGCGACGTCCACGTCACGCAAACGACGTGGCAACTTAAAACGCACCATCAGGTCTACAATTGCCTCCACCAAATGCAGGGCGGCTGCCTCCGGGTCTTCAGTCTCCCCCGCAATACCTAACTTGCGCGCCGCGTGAGCGAGCTGGCCAGTGGCAGCCGGTAGGTTCCAGCGCAGGACATGAGGCAACATCAACGTGCTGGCGATACCATGGGGGACACCAGCCCTGCCCCCGAGCTGATGCCGCAGAGCGGCAACAAGACCCACGCCGGTGTTCGGGAGAAGGGAGACGATCATAAAGGCCGCAAAGAGACAGCGTCCGCGTCTGGCGACATCATCGGCCTGGTCGACTGCCGCTGGCAAGTCCTGGTAGAGGATGGCAAGAGCGCCATGCGCCAAGGCATCACTGTAAGGAGTAGCCCGCGGGGAACATAGCGCTTCAAGCGCGTCAGAAAAGATCTTCATGCCTGTGCCGGCCCACAAGAGAGCCGGGGTCGAGCGGGCAAGCTCAGGATCGAGCAACACTACCCGAGGCGCAAGCTTTTGATCGACAAAGACTTCTTTCACACCGCGCTCCGTATCCGTGATGCCAGCCCCCGCAGTAAATTCGGCGCCGGATAAGGTAGTTGGCAAGGCAATATGCGGCAGCTTGGGTGCTGGAAGGCCCGAAGCCAGGAAGCCAGCAGTTGATACCTGGAGCTTCATGCGGTCGAGGTCTTCGCCCTCGGCTAACATCAACGCTATGGCTTTGGTGAGGTCGACCACCGAGCTCCCCCCGAAGCTGACCAGGACATCCACGTTGGCCTCCTGCGCCTGGCGTGCAGCGCGTAAGACCACGTCTTTCGGCGTGTGCGCTCGGGAACCAGAGAATTCCCCAACCACGGACGACCCGAGGGTCTCGCGCACCCGTGGCAGCAATGGCGACGATGTCAGACTCGGGGTGGTGACAAGAAAAGCCCGCTGGGCACCGAGCCCTTGCAAGACGTTTGGAAGGTGCTCTTGCATGCAGCCCGGTCCAAAGATCACGCTCTCAGCCTGGGGAAATCGCATCTGCCCCTTGAGTACTTGCGTCATCCTTTTTTCTTTGCACGACATCATACGTCCACTTTCTTCTTCTCGTGATGGTGCGGGGTCCTTTCCTAGCGGCAGTATATGTGCCGAACGACCAAGGTAACCCGGCGGCGGCCAAGAACCATTGATTTTAGAATTCGCCCGATTCGCCGCTCGGGTTGACCGCCTTGTTCGGCAAATCGCTCTGCGTGCAAGGCACACCGTAGCCCGGTACTGCCACATCTTACTGAGGATACCGAGATATTGTGGCCGGTCAATTCGTCTTGATACCTGGCAGGATGACATCCTTGAGAAGCAGCCGGATATCCTTGGCATTTCGTTCTGGGAAGCCAATGCTCCCGGTGAAGATCACGACCAGGTTGAGATCCCTGGCCACGAAAATGTCCTGTCCGCCATAACCGCGAGCTGCCCCCAAGCCGTTGTGACCGTGGTCATCAGGCAGCCATAGCTGATACCCGTATCCTGCGTTGAGGTGAGTTTCTGCACGTCGCTTGAACATGTCGTCAACATACGACCTTGAGACGATCCTCCTTCCTTCGTATGTCCCGCTATCAGACAACATCTGTCCGATCTTCATCATGTCTATCGGGCTCAGATACATACCCCATCCTCCCTGAGTACATCCGTCGGGCAAGGATGGCCAGCTTACCTGGGTGATGCCGAGCGGCTCAAAGAGGCGACTTTTGGCATATGCAAAGGCGCTCATGCCCGTTGTCCGTTGTACGATTGCAGACAGGAGGTGTGAACTTCCCGTGTTGTAGAAAAATCGTTCTCCTGGCTTCGATTCCAGTGGCTCGCTCAAGACGAAGGATACGGAGTCAGGCGCCGCTTCAATCCGTTCAAACGAATTGCCAATGCCGAAGTCGACCCAGCGTAAGCCCGTACGCATCGTCAAAACGTGCTCGACGGTGATGTTGGCTTTGTCGCCGACCAACAAGGTATCATATTCTGGTAGAAGCTCGACGACTAGCTGGTCCACTGATTTCACCAGCCCTTCATCCAGTGCAATTCCGATGAGGATGGAGCTGATGGTCTTGGTTGCGGACTGGAACTCGTGAGGCTGATCGTCACGAAACCAGTTGAACATGCGGGAGTAGACAAGTATCCCTCGATGCTGAACCATGACAGCGTCCAGGTGATGACAGCGTGCATCTAGCCATATATCGGTTTTTTGGGAAAGCGGGGTCGAATCGACTTTAGCCACTTGCCCACGCATAGCGACCGGCAGACCGAGTTTCGGAGTTGGTGGTGATCGGAGGGTTGAGACCGCGAACATGGCGCACATCACGGCCCCACAAAGCACGAAGCCGATCAGGAAGGAAGGCAGATTTCTCATCACCCTCGCCACTCAAACACCCTCCGCCGCCGAACGTTTCCCATCACCAAGCCCGAACCAATTTACTGTCCATTAGGAAAACCGTGCAAGTCAGGCTTTGGTGCATGGGTTTGTTCATCCTATTGAGCTAGCAAGGAACCATTATCAAAAGTCCAAGCTTTTTCTTTGCAGTTTTTGTGACGAGATGCGCTCAATTTTTGAGATAATCGACGAAATCGTCGGTCGACTCAAACTCGTCTATCTCATCAATAATCTCGCGTGATTGAATTGTATGGGATTGCGTACGGCGAATCAAACCAGCGTCCTGCAGAGTCGAAGAAAACAAAACCAAGTGACGAACCACCCATCGCAACGATTCGACCGATGTGAAAGCCAAATTCTTCAGAGTCAGCGCATTTTTCGCATTCGATCTTGATGTTCGCGTTCTTTTCGTAAATGGATGCAAGGGCTGATCGCAAGCTGTCGGTAGCGAACCACGGAGCCGTTTGGGCAATGCTAGCGTGGCTCTCTGCTGCGATCATTTTTGTCCACGGCTCGTTGATGACAAAATCAGTGACGGTCGATGATGGCATCGCAACATAGCCAGCAGGCGAAAACCCATCAAAGTTCCTCACGAAAATCAACTGTGAGTTTCGCGACAGAAGGTAGCCTCGGATCTGCCCCTCCATTTTTCGTTTGACATCAATGATGTGAGGCGAAATTAGCGTCATGCAACGTAGTTTGTCATCAGTCGGGGAACGGTTGAAATCACGCGGTTGCGGCCGAGTGACTTACCATAAGTAAACGCGCGATCCGCAACTCGCGTGCATTTCTTTGTTCTCTGACGGCCAATCAGGTGTTTCGATCGGCGACAATTAAGACCTTGTTTTCAACGTCAATTATATACATCGTCACGTCTGTAATCTGTACGGTACCATCAGCTCCGGTGTACATTTTGTAGAAGTACGCGACGCGAGTGGTCGGCAACATGATCGCTTTTGAGGCCAGTTCGCGGATAGCGTCATTTGCAAAAACGAAGTCGATGTATGCCACGTCGGATTCAGCAATAGGGGACTTCCATGCCACCGACCGCCAACCGTTCCCAAAGCCCGATGCGCGAGGGATAAAGGTCGTTTGCAATTGCGGCGAGCGAAGAACCTCAGGTGGAATACGATAGGCTGTCGCAGAGTAGCCATCACCGTTAAAGGCTCTAGGCCCATCATCGCAGTTTGCAATTGGAGTCCCCAATTGAAATGGTACACCACAGATGTTCCTCGTTATTACCAATTGGTGATACCAGCCCAACCCCGGAATTGCGCGGAAGTACATTGCGTAGAACGTAACCGCCGACAGAGAAGTCAGAATACCAATCCATGCCAAAGCCCTGCCTCGTAGCTCGCCTTCGCTATTCCGGATCTGGATCAAGGCAATGACTCCACTGAACAGAGCCAATGAAGCAGCAATGCCAAGAAATGAACCAAGTCCGAGAACGAATGACGTCACAGCAAACGGCGCACGACGAGAGTTGACAGGAATAAGCTTCGCCATGTTAGACAGATAACGCTCCGCATCACGGGGCGGCAATCAAAACATTTAACACAAGAAACAACTCATGGGAACTACGAGCGACGGTGACGCGGCTCCCGTGCATGCGGTTGTTATGCCGGGAATGACGCTTCGCGACTGGTTTGCGGGGATGGCGATGGGCGGCATGTTGCGGTTCACGCCTCGCGAATTGAAGACGTGGCAAGAATTGGACGAGTGGGCGCAGTCACATTGCGTCGCCCACCTCGCGTACCGGTTGGCGGACGAGATGATGCAGGAGAGGGATGAAAAGGAAACGGCATAACGTTTGCGATCACCCAGCCCGAGTGGTTGACTTAACGCAAGTCAAAACGGCCGATCGAGGGCTTGGCGTGCATCGCGTGGCGAACGGAGTGTATCAGGAATCATCGTCTAGGTCTATTCGCGTCGCCATAGAATTTCTGGATGGCGAGTAACCGGCCTAGATCATTTGGCGTCATCGAAAACCCGATCCACCATTTCCGCATTCCGTAACGATTGATTGGAACCGGCCTGTGCATAGCTGGATCATAAACAATATGATCCTCTATAAAAACGCAGTGGTACTTCGTCGTCACTAGACTCGGGCGAATCACTGCCACAAACGATGCGTAATCAGACGTAACTGCCGAAAGACGAGTAAACCAATGGAATCTTGGACGATTCCATGAAATTCCGGTAAGGGTTTCAAAGAAGCATCTAGTGTCCACAAGTCTCAATCCACGCTTGCCAGGAATGACTGGACTCAATGCCGCTGCATGCTCATACGGAACATTCGCAAGGATAGCCGCAGTAGCAATTACGCAATCACATGATTTACGCTGCCGTACGTGCTTCAAGTCGAAACGCTCCAGTTCACATTAGGTCAGATCGCTACCGTCCGATAACTTCATAGTCGTTGACCGGGCCGCCGCCAATCAACATTGACTTCTGGAACGATGCGATGGGCGGTTCCGCGTCCAACGCTTTGTTCGGTGGCACGAGCTCTTGAGTCTCATTACTCATTCTCATCGCTAGCAAGTTGGCGCAGCATCCGCAAAAAACGTATGTCTTCCGGCCCAAGTTTAGCGAGGTCACAGGTCGAAGGATCGTCCAAAACATCATCGTACGTGTTGACAATTGCCTGACAAGTCAGTTTCAACAATCGATCCCGATCTTGCTTGCCGAAAGACAGATTGTCAGAATTGAAATCAAGGACGGGTTCGTACTGATATTCGGAAGTCTCAATAGCTCGATCAAGTTGCGACAGCACCGGATTCACTATCGAATCCGC
Source organism: Planctomycetota bacterium (assembly GCA_016872635.1). Lineage (GTDB taxonomy): Bacteria > Planctomycetota > Planctomycetia > Pirellulales > Pirellulaceae > JBKCUI01. Next base: position 21,313 of record VGZN01000020.1, read on the forward strand.
TTTTGAATCCCGAAATTGCTGAAGGACGTCTTTTTCGGCGTTCCTGATGCGTTGGGCCAGCACGCGCGAATTGGCCGCATCACCCACGTATTGGAGGCCATATTTTGAGAGAAGCAGACCAATGGACGGAATCAAAGCCTTCATTGCCACTGCAGCGCCGGCTAAAGGATTGATGAGGGCAACCAAGCCCCCGATGAGCAAAACCCCATTAAAAACCTTCCCGTCGAGTCGGTCAATTTGGTCTGCGATTTCGTTGAGACGACCTCCGAGCGAATCGATCGGAGGTGACTCGCTCTCTACGGCTTCGCGAGCATCAACCAACAGAATATGCTCCAACGTAGGCATTGCATGTGCGTTTGGAAGGTGAAATAGGCGACGCTTGGGTAGATCGTTTATTGGCGGCACACCACCCGGAAGGCACCTCATCACGTGAAGAGAGTAGCCGACGTCCGACCTTCGATCCGGTATGAGGAAATAGTGTTTTTCGTCAAACCGGTCACGGTCGTACGAAAAGGAAGTTTCGGTCGAACCGAGTAGCCATGCGCGTCCAACGCTGGTCTTGATAAAACCGACTCCAGCACCGAGAGCTTCGGAGGCCTGCGACACGGCCGCATAGCCGAAGTTCTTTGCATCGTTGATCCACTTGGAGATATCCATCAGTCAATGTTTTCCACCGAACGCCGCCGTTCAGCCAGCGGCGGCAAGTATAGTTTCCATCTGGACACGGACGATCCGCCGCTTGGCTGCAACGGTTGGTTCGTCCATTCTTCGTCGCAAATTCGCGTGGAGCCGTCTAAATTCTGCCAGACTTTGGATTCTCGTCAGGGCTGAAAACTTTAAGGTCCCCGGTTACCGCAACACCAATTCCATACGCAAGCAAACCAAGTGAAACGACCGCAGTGCCTGGGCCCCCTCCAGCGAGAAGAAAAATAAGTCCTGGGGCTCCGGAGATCAAGATGATGACCAAACCTACGATGCGTATGTTTCGACGGACCTTGTGCCAATAAAGGAGATCTTTCCGCCGGAGGTTCATTTCTGAATAGAGTTCGTCGATCTGTGGCTTTTCAAATCCCACTTCAAGCAAGAATGCATCAATGCGATCTGGGTGTGATGCTTGACGAATCATGGTTCTAAGCTTTAGTCGATCAGTTGCCTTCAAATGTGGTTCCATGAACTTCATACCCGATGGACGAACGCCAATGTTGACCGAGCCCGAGGAGTTGACTCAACGCAAGTCAAAACGGCCGATCGAGGGCTTCGTGTCCAATGGATTGTTATTTGCGATTTCTTCGTCATTGCTGAATTCCGGCGACATAAAGTCGTCCGTTGATCATCGTACGATATCAGTCCGAATGATTGCAATTAAGGGTTTACGATTTAGTCACTACCGGTAATTCCAACGTCCCATATTTCATCGCCAATATTCAAAGCATCGATAAACATTCGAGCCTCCGGATCGCCATCGCAGTTTAAGACAAGTCCAAGCAATTCAATTCCGAAATCGTTACGAACAACCGCGGTCGACAAGATGCGTACGGTCATACCAAATGAAGGATTGAAGGGTATTTTCACGTACATTCCGGCCGATACCCTTCCATCGATTACTTCAACTGCGACTATGAACAGTGGAATCGGAGCATCGACCGTAAAGGTCGCATGAACGTGAATACGCGCGGTCATATCATCCGTTGCGGAATCGCCTGTGAGGGAATTCTGTAAAGCAAATAACGACGGCGGTAACGGGGCAGCCGCCAAAAACCTATGATTTCAAAACCCGAGTTATCGGCGGCTCCCGTTCACCGCTTTGTTCTGTCGCGGCCGTGTTTGCGACAGTAGCGGCATCGTTGGTTTTCGAGCGATGCCGTAACCGGAGTATCGCTATCCCGCCCGTGATTATACCACCAAGCCCGCCAAGGTAGCTGAAGT